>CAZCQT010000093.1:0-6651 GCA_964500905.1 uncultured Moorellales bacterium | reverse complement strand
ACCAGATTGATACGGGTTTTTGGGTTCTTCCATAAGATAATTAGGTACCAACCCATAAAAATATTCACCTGCTTCGCTAACATCAAGATCCCCTTCGGAGGCCAAATACATTGATATCGCACTTTTTATGGTTCGGATATTTGCTTCATTTGCAACGTCGGCGGCATTTTTTGTTGCGTTATTATATACCGGAACTGCTATGGCTACTAATATACCGATAATACCAACTACTACCATCAATTCAACCAAGGTAAACCCTTTTTTGCTTTTAAATTGTCTCTGGATATAGGAAATCATTTTTATTCCTCCCCTTTTTATAATTTATAGATCCCTATAATTAGTTATGGAGAAAAACAGGAGATTTTAGACATTTTTTGATAATTTATTTTAAAATATTTAGATATAGATCGATGATTTGGGATTCCCAAAGGGATGACAAGGTAATTCCTAAGGCTAGAAAGGGGCCGAAGGGAATGGGAGTTTTTCTGGTCTTTTTGCCTGTGATCAACAAAAAGGCACCAATGATACCCCCGGCAATAAAGGCTACAAATAAAGCTAGAAGGGTGCCTACCTGCCCTAGAAAAAAGCCGGCTGCAAACATCAATTTTATATCTCCCCCACCCATACCGCCCTTACTTAAGATTGCTATAGCCAACAACAAACCACCGCCTACTATGGCACCAAAAACAGCTTGGTACCAACTTAGTTGAGGCATAAATATTTGCCATAAAAGAGACCAGCCTAAAATAATAATCACCACGGAATCCGGTATAAGCTGCAACTCTAAATCGATCACAGTGATAATAACTAACAGACTGAAGATAATTAAATATTTTATTAGTAAAGGCTGAAAACCTAATGCAAGGTAAGTTATTAAAAATATCATGCCCGTTAAGAGCTCCACTAGAGGATAACGAAGGCTAATTTTACTTTGGCAATAGCGGCAGTTACCCTTTAAGCTTAAATAACTAAATAATGGTATTAGATCTAAGGGCTTCAGTCTGTTGTAACAATCAATACAATGAGATGAACCATAAACTATGCTTTCTTTTTTAGGAATTCGATAAATACATACGTTTAAAAAAGAACCTATTATCAATCCCAAAATAAATATCAAAATAACCAACTATACCGCCCGCCAGTCTTTAAATTTCATTATTATAGGCTACCCTCATCACTTCTTTGATGGTTGTTAAACCCATGAAAGCCTTTTCAATGCCATCCTCCTGTAAAGTCAGCATGCCATTTGCTAAAGCAATAGTCTTTAGTTCATTTCTAGACATTCTTTGCATAATACCTTGCCGAATGCTATTATCAACGGACAAGATTTCCAGAATAGCTATTCTGCCTTTATAGCCGGTATAATCACAATAACCACAACCCTTACCACGGACGGCCTGTCCCAAGGGGTAACCCATTTCTTCAATAAAAATTGCTTCATCAGAGAATTGCTCTAAGCTATAAATTTCTTTGCAATGGGGACAAACCCTTCTGACCAGACGTTGGGCCACTACTGCTTTTGCAGCTGAGGCTACTAAATAAGGTTCAATACCCATATCCATTAAACGAGTAATGGCACCGGGTGCATCGGCGGTATGCAGGGTGCTAAATACCAAATGGCCGGTGATTGCTGCTCTAATGGCAATTTCTGCTGTTTCTTGATCCCTGATTTCTCCTACCATAATCACATCGGGATCTTGACGTAGAATTGAACGCAAACCGGTGGCAAAACCTAATTCCGGCTTGGAACTTATATTTATTTGATTAACACCTGTTAAAACATATTCTACAGGATCTTCTATGGTTGTAATATTTAAGTCAGAGGAATTAAGATAGTATAAGCTGGAATAGAGAGTGGCGGACTTTCCGCTGCCGGTAGGGCCTGCTGCCAAAATCAAACCGTCGGTATTTTTTAAAAGCTGCTTATACTGTTCTAAGGCCCTCAAAGAAAAACCTAAGTTATCTAAGGTTATTAATGATTCCAATCGTTCCAAAATTCTCGCCACTAACTTTTCTCCCAAAACAGTGGGCGATACAGAAAGACGCAAATTAACAACTCGATCCTTAATTTTCAAACTCATTCTGCCATCCTGTGGTTGCCTCTTCTCGGCGATATCCATTCCTGCCATGATTTTAATCCTGGAAATCAGGGGAGGTAAATATTCCAGTCCCAACTCCATCACATCTCTTAAAATTCCATCCACTCTGTATCTAATTCTCATTTTCTTAATATGAGGCTCAATATGTATATCACTGGCCCCCAGACTGATGCCTTGGCGAATAATTGTATTCACTAAACGAATTAGCTGATTTTCATCTACCGAGCTCTCGGCGATCTCCCAAAACTTTTCCGCCGATACACTTTCCTTGGCGGTTTCATATGTAAATTCGGTTTCCAATTCTTTAAAACCATAATATTTTTCAATATAAGCAGCAATTTCCTGCTCTCCGGCTATAGCCGTTTCTATATTTAAGCCTGTTGCTTCGCTCATTTCGTCAATAGCCAAAATATTTAAAGGATCCGACAAAGCCAGCTCCAAGGTATGATCCCATTTTCGAAGGGGAAAAGCTTGGTATTTTGTTGCTAAAGAAACGGGAAGCTGTTTGCAGGGTGCATTATCACCTGTAACTATGTCAAAATTAGCTATCGGTATTTTTAACTGTTCCGAAAGAGCCCGAACTAAATCTTTTTCCGTTAGCAAACCTTGTTTAACTAAAATTTTGCCCAATCGTTCCCCCGATTCCCTTTGTGTTTTCAGGGCTGCTTTTAATTCCTCTTTACTTAATAAGCCATCAGCAATTAAAATCTCCCCTAAAAGCTTCATGCTTCCGCCCCTTTTGACTCTTTATTTGTTCGATTGACTTCCGTATCCAGATATGCATATTATTTTCCTGGAAAATTAAATCCCTGTTCCCAGTTCCTTATTTCCTTGCAGTTTTGTTTTAATAAATTCAAAAATATTTTTATTTTGCTCTTCATAAAGTTTGATTTCTACCGAATTTTTCAATTCTGTTAAATGGTAGACTTCATTTGCCAGCTTCTTACTTTCCTCTTTTGCCTGCTGCAATTCCTCCATAATAGCAGAAAACATTTGAAAAACTGTAGTTTTTAAGTTATGCTCCACTCCCATGGCACAGCCTAGGGTCCTGTCCAACTCCAGACGCCTTTTTGCACCTTTGGTGGTATATTGTTCTGTATACAAAAGCTCTTTGATTTGACTAAAAATCTCTAATTGGTTTTCGTCAAAGCCCTCCGGTTTGACTTTTAAATTTTCATTCCATAGGAAACTGTCAAACTCCTTCTCCCAGTTGCGAATCGTTTTTATTTCCACCCGCAAGATTCTACTGACTTGTGCCAGGCTTAATCTATCCTCCATAATTCTCCCTCCATTATTTCCTTTTATTTACTATTATTATGGAGAGCTTCATAATTTCCTGCTTAAAATGAAATTTTTCCTTCAACAAAACTAATAAAAATGCGACAGAAATTTTTTCCGACCGTATTTTTATTTAATTCAAAGGCTTATGTTTTGTTATTTTTTTTAAGACCAATTTTTCCATCTGCCGCATAAAACGAGTGCCAATAAATTCATTTTGATCTAAGGGCATTACTAAAACTGTTAACAAATTCGAACGGTTGCCGCCTAAAACATCGGTAAAAATTTGGTCCCCAATTACTGCGGTCTCACTTGGTTTTGTATTTAAAACCTGCATTCCTTTAAGAAATGCTTTTCGGAAAGGTTTACCCGCACTTGACACAAAAGGTATTTTTAATTGCTCTGCTACCTTTGAAACCCTTTCATGATTGTTATTGGAAACCAAACAAGATTTAAAATCAATTCCTTTTAACTCCTTAAACCAAGTGAAAATATCCTGATTCAAATCATTACTGTTCCAATAAGTAATTGTGTTATCCAAATCAATGATTAAGCCTTTAATACCACTACTTTTTAACTCAACCAAAGGCACATGCTTTAGCTGAGCCACATAATATGTTGGCTTTAAAATTTCAAACATAACAGTTCTCCTTTATTCTTTTGCTCTAAGACATTATAGCAAAGGATTGAATTTTAATAAAGCCACAGATGATCTTTGACCGGAAATTAGCTGGTACTAGCAATTGTTTCGTTTCCCTTCATATATATTAAAGTAAAAAGTGAAGGGGGTTTATAAATTGCTGAATTATCTCCTTTTAGGTGCTTTAGCCATATCAATTTTAAAAGGTATTTCCATGCTGGTTTCCTATATAGGAAATAACGCCTTTCCTCACCCCCTTTCAGAGGAAGAAGAGGCAAAATATTTGGCTTCATTACAAGAAGGTGATACAGATGCACGCAATATACTAATTGAACATAATCTCCGCTTGGTGGTGCATATTACCAAAAAATTTGAAGGTACTGGGGAGGATAATGAAGATCTTATCTCTATTGGAACCCTGGGCTTAATTAAGGCAATTGATACCTTTAAGCCGGATAAAGGCACAAGGCTAGCCACCTATGCTGCTCGTTGCATTGAAAATGAGATTTTGATGCATTTAAGGTATTTAAAAAAAAGCAAGGGAGAGGTTTCTATCCACGATCCCATTGGCGTAGACAGGGAGGGTAATGAAATCAGCCTAATAGATGTGCTGGGAACAGATCAGGATATTGTAGCAGATACAGTTGAGTCCCTGTATGAACAAGAAAGGATCTTAAATAAATTAAATTCCCTAACCAGTAGAGAAAAAAAAGTAATGATTATGAGATATGGCTTATTTAATAACTTTCGTAAAACGCAAAGGGAAATAGCTAAAAAATTAGGCATCTCCCGATCATATGTTTCAAGAATTGAAAAAAAAGCACTGGAAAAATTAATTAAAGAAATTACCGGTGAAAGCCACAAATAAGTTTTTAAAAAACCAAATAAATTAAATAAATTCCCAAGGCAATTAAAATCCCGGCACTAATATTAGTTATAATTTGGCTATACTTTTGAAAGCTACCTAGGTTTTTAATAACACCGGTAAAGGTGCCTGCTATCAGTAAAGGCAAGCCATGGCCGAGACCATAAAAGAAAAGAGACACACCGCCTAAAACAAGATCCCCTTTGCTGGCCAAATATGTCAAGATAACCGCTAAAACAGGGGTGGCACAAGGGGAAGCCACTAAACCAAAGAAAAGTCCCATTAAAAAGCTGCCAAAGAGCCCTTTGCCTTTGATAGGCATAGTTTTTAAACCGGGGAAATTAATGGTGTAGACTCCCAACAGATTTAAACCCATCAGTATGGCCACTGCCGCCATGATAAGATACCAGTAGTTTCCTATACGACCAAAAATCTGATTTAAGGAGGCCGCCAGAATACCCAAAATAGCGAAGGTTATCCCTAGACCAACCACAAACATTAAGGACATCCAAAAGCCCTTTAAACGGGAATTGCTGCTATAGCCGCCTACATAACCGACCATCACCGGCAACATGGATAAAATACAGGGGCTCAGGCTGGTTACAACTCCCGCAGCAAAAATAATGGGTATAGCAAAAAACAAATTACCGGATAAAGCTTGGGATGCCATCTGGGTAAAAGTTTCAATCAATTTAGTTCCCCCCAACCTAAGCAATTACAGCAGTTCTTTTAAAAGTTCTTCCAATTGACTTTTGACAATTACACCGGAAAGTAGCTTACCAACCTGTTGTCCATTAGAATCAACAAAAACATAACTGGGAATATACATAACTTCCATATTCGCTGCCAACTGATAGCCTTCACTATCAGTGTTGGCCAAAATAAATTCAATTTTTGAACCATATTGCTTTTGCAGCTCGGCTATAACAGGTTTCATTTTAGTGCAGGAAGGACAACGATCCGCATAGAATTCAATAAAAATGGGTTTGTTTTGCTCCAAGGCCAAATTAATTCTTTCTTCCGGGTTTATGGTCCCTTCAAAGGTATTATCCCTTGATTTTAAGGCCGGCAAACCAATAGCAATAATCAAAGCAAGGCCGAT
This sequence comes from uncultured Moorellales bacterium, assembly GCA_964500905.1. Lineage (GTDB taxonomy): Bacteria > Bacillota > DULZ01 > DULZ01 > DULZ01 > JBBAFB01. The sequence goes on along the minus strand of CAZCQT010000093.1, from coordinate 667 downwards.
TACAAGTGTGATGACTAAGTTTTTTTTCATATAAATCCCCTTTCTTGTCAGCAGATAACAGGCAACAGTTAGAGGTCAACAGAAAACTTTTGGATTTTATGGTGATCTAGTGTTGGTAAAAATAAACTCATAACTTGTTTAATAAAGTACAAAGCCATCTACTACTAATCTTCTGAATTTAACAGAGCCTTTTAAAAGCACCTTTAAACCTTCCGGAGATATGGGATTTCTTTTATCCACATATACATTTATACCGGAAATTTTTTGTTTTTCAAAGTCTTCCGCTTCAGTCTGCTCGGGTTTTCCTGCAAACACGGCAGGAATTTTATAGGCACCCCCTCACCCACGGCTGATTTCCACCAATAAAGTAATGGTATCGGTCTTTTCTTTAACATACTCCAAGGCTTCATCAGAAAAATTTACTTCTGTCATTTGCTATTCACCTCTCAGCATCAAATGATTGTTTTAAGCAGTTCAATTACCTAGGATTATACTATGCTGAAATATTGCTGTCAATATTATTTGCGTAACAATATCCTTGTCAAGGCACACTAAAAAAAGAGCCTGCCACCGGGCAGGCTCTTTCAACTTACTCTTTATTCACTACTCTTCCTTGGCCGAACCTAAGGACAAAAGCGGTTTATGATCTACCAGCAAGCCCCCAATT
>CAZCQT010000092.1:0-6658 GCA_964500905.1 uncultured Moorellales bacterium | reverse complement strand
CCCCTATTGTAGACACAGAGATTAACCCAGAGGGGCGTGCAAAACGCAAGACCGCCCCTAGGGGCATCCAGCCTGAGGAGTATGTCTCAATTGTAATGAAGGGGCTATCAGAGGGGTTGCAAATTATCCCATCGGCACCAAATCATTACCCACAGCCTCTTACACTGCTTGATAAAAGAAATTAAAAGAACCCCATTGCATCGCCAACTGTTCAAAGCAAAATATTATTTATGTTCCGGAGGTGAGGTTAAAGCTATGGCTATTTGGAGTCAATGGCTTTCAGAAATGGACAAGCAGGTCTATATGAAGGCAGGGTATTGTCAGGACATGACCTTGGGTACAAACTTAGCTTTATTGGTAATTGACATGACCTATGCCTTTACTGGGTTTAAGCCAGAGCCAGTGCTGCAAGCAATAGAGACCTTTCACACTGCTTGTGGAGAAAAGGGTTGGGAAGCGGTAGCTAAGATTAAGCCTTTAATTAGCATTTGCAGAGGTAAAAACATTCCTGTTATTTATACGGTTGGACACAAAAGGCCCAACCTGGCGATCCCAGACCCTTGGGATGCGAAAAAAAGAAAAAGAGTAAATAACATTTCTCAGGCTATAAAGGACAAGGGCAAAGAAATTGTAGAAGAGCTAAAACCGGATTTCAGCGAGTTAGTTATTGCCAAGGAGGCCCCTAGTGCTTTTTTTGGTACGGCATTAATTTATTATCTGCAACGATTGAGGGTGGATACCCTCTTTGTGGTAGGTACAACTACAAGCGGGTGCATACGCAGTACAGTTACTGATGCCTTTAGTTATGGTTATAAAATTGCTGTAATAGAAGACGGTGTTTTTGATCGTGTGGAAGTCTCACATGCCATTAGTTTGTTTGATCTCAACGCCAAATATTGCAACTTGTTAACCAGTGAAAATGCAATCAAATACATTGAGAAACTAGATAAAAAAGTTTGAGTTTTATTTGTCAGCCTATTGTCAAGGAGGTGTTTTAATGTATCTGACAGATCAAGAGAAAAAAATGCTTTCCGGGGAATACGGGGCACCTGTACAAAAAGCTATGGAAATTCTGGTTCACTTGGGCGAGTTTTATGGGGCTGAAAAAATGGTAGCTGTTCGGAATGTTCACATGCCCGGTTCCTCATCAATTGTTGCAGGTAAGGCGGGTATAAGGTTTGTAGAGTCAATGGGAAATGAAGGGGGGGTGTTTTGCACCCTTACGACACTGAACACTGCCGCAGTGGATTTACTTAACTGGCAGGATCTTGGTTTTCCTGAGCAATATTATCATGATCAGGCCAGGTTAACGCGAGCCTACAAAAAAATGGGTGGGGTTGGCTGTCACACTTGCATACCTTATCTTAGCGGAAATTTGCCAAGATTCGGGGAACACATTGCCTGGGGGGAGTCCTCCGCCATTGCCTTTGTAAACTCAGTTGTGGGAGCCCGCACAAATCGTGAAGGTGGTCCTTCGGCACTGGCAGCCGCTTTAACTGGTAGGGTGCCATTATATGGATATCATTTAGATGAAAATAGAGCAGGCCAAGTTAAAGTTAATGTAACTGCAGAACTTAAGGGAGCATTTGATTACGGCACACTTGGTTACTATGTTGGGAAACAGTGTCAGGAATTGATTCCGGTGTTTACGGGCCTACCTTCAGGTGCAACAATAGATGAGTTGAAAATGCTAAGTGCCGCTTTGGCTTCCTCCGGCTCCGTGGCTCTTTTTCATGTTGTTGGAATTACGCCTGAGGCACCTACTCTAGCGGCTGCATTTCGGGGAAAAGCCGCACTTATGGAAATAGAATTTGGAAGGACTGAGTATGAAGAAACAGTTGCCCAATTGAATAAGTCTCAGACAAATAGGGTCGATTTGGTGGTAATTGGTTGCCCCCATGCATCCATAGATGAAATAAAGCTTGTTGCGGAAAACTTGTATGAAAACAAAATCAACTCCGCAGTTGATTTTTGGATTACAACAACCATCGGAAATAAAGAAATTGCTAATAGAAATGGATATTTAGAAATGATTGAAAAGGCAGGAGCCAGATTAGTGTGTGATACCTGCCCGATTCTAGGTCCCACCGCTGCCCTGATAGGCACAAAAGGCTATAATGCTATCGCAACTAATTCAGCAAAGCTTGCACATTATATCCCCGGCCAGTGGAATATTGGTTCACATTATGGCTCTCTGGAGCAGTGCATTAAGGCTGCCATTACAGGGGAATGGGGAGATGAAAGATGAAAGACATGGTTATTAAAGGCAGAAAGGTTGTTGGTGGCATAGAAAGAGGGGAAGTATTGGTTTCACAGGAACCGATATGTTTTCTTGGTGGGGTGGACGTTAACACTGGAGTTGTAACTGAAAAAGGGCACTTCTTGGAAGGTAAATCAATAGCGGGAAAAATTTTAATCTTTCCCATAGGCAGGGGCTCTACGGGAGGCTCCTATCTAATTTATGAAACAGCAAGCAATGGTAATGGCCCAAAGGCAATTATTAATTTAAAGGCCGATTCTGTGACTGTAATTGGCTGCATTATAGCAAAAATCCCCATGATAGTAGAGCCTGAAAAAAATTTATTAGAGTTTATCTGTGATGGTGACATTGTAGAGGTAAACGGTGATAAGGGTATTATTACCGTTTTTGCAAGGCCGTTTAAATAGCAGCCTTGGTGTAAAAATCTCTTGCTAAATTAATAAGGAGGTAAACATCATTGCCAAAGGATCTTAGAAGTTACATCCGTCAGTTGGAGAAATTAGCCCCCAGTGAGTTGTTATATATCAACAAAGAGGTGGATTCTAATTTAGAAGCAACTGCTGTTTGCAGAAAGCTTGAATTGCAAGATAAACTGCCAATGGTCATCTTTAAAAACCCTAAAGCCATTAACGGATCTAGAGTCGAAATGCCGCTGATATTTAATGTTTTTGCTACAAGACGCAAGTTGGCAATGGCATTAGGCCTGGAACCCAATCAAGATAAAATGGAGTTGTCGTTATCCCTATACAACCGATACAAGAAACTTTTCCAACCGGAGGAGATTGTTAATGCACCTGTGCAGCAGGTTATAAAAAAGGGAGATAAAGTGAACCTGGAGGAGCTTCCAATACCTGTTCACCATGCTAAGGATGGGGGACCCTACATCCTTGGGGGCTCTATGATTACTAAAGATATGGAAACAGGGGCATACAATTTAGCAATGATAAGGTGCATGGTTAAAAGTTGCAATACGGTTACGGTTCATGCCGAACCCCATCATCATACAGGTATGAATATCAAAAAATATAGGGATGCCGGAAAGCCAACTCCCTTTGCCATAGTTATAGGCCATCACCCATCCTTTTATCTGGGAAGCCTGTGGGAAGGACCTTATGGACGTAATGAATTTGAAATAGCCGGAGCCGCTATGCAGGAACCTTTGAGGTTAGTTCCTTCGGTTACCTATGGCTCTGATTTGATGGTTCCCGCCGATGCGGAAATAATTATTGAAGGATATGTTTTCCCCGATCGAATAGCAGAGGAAGGACCAATAGGGGAGCATACCCGTTATTATAAAACAATTCGCGGTGGAAAGGTAGATAAACGCTACGATCCTTTGGCCGAAATTACTGCAATTACACATCGGAAGGATGCTTATTATCAATCATGCTGGATTGGACATACAGAACACGGTTTAATCGGGGCTATTCCGAAGGAGGCTGTAATCTACGAAAAAGCGAAGGCTACTTGTCCGGGGCTTAAGGCTGTTCACTTAACCCCCGCGGGTGTGTGCCGTTACCTTTGTTACCTATCTTTGGATCAACGTGTTGCCGGTGAGGCTAAAGATGCGATTCTAGCGGCCTTTATTAGTGATTGGCACATTAAATATGCTATCGCGGTAGACACAGATATTGATATTTTTAATGATAAGGAAGTTTTGTGGGCCGTAAGCACAAGGGTGTGGGCGGAAAAGGATGTTTTTCAAATCAGAGGTTGCATGGGTGCTAGTCTTGACCCGACTACCAGTATCGAGGATAAAAAATCTATTGTTACCCGTGTAGGCATTGATGCGACTAAACCATTCGGAGAACCATTTTCAGAAGTTTGTGAGGTTGATTTAGATATCTTGAATGCAATAAAGGTGGAGGATTATCTATAACACCCTTTTGCGAAGGGGGACATCATTTGATTAGTTTCCTGATCGTTTTGTTTATTATGGGAGTAATTGTTTATTTAAATAAAAAGGGCTTCCCCTTGGCTGTTAATTTGGGAATAGGGACCTTAGTATTAGCGATTATGAGTCTGAAATTTTCAAGCATTCCCCAAATTATAATTAGAACTGTCACCGATGTAGGTACTCTTGAACTTGTAGCCTCCGTTTCTTTGATTCAGATACTGGGATATATTCTTGAGAAGACGAAGAAACTACAAAAACTAATTGAAGCTTTACATGAGCTGATTTCAAGTTTAAAGATTCAACTAATGATGATTCCCTCAATTATTGGGTTGATTCCCGGTCCGGGTATAGTCATGCTTTCTGCTCCTTTGATCGAAAAAGCGGCCGGGGAATCCATTATGGCCGGCCTTAAATCATATGTTAATTATTGGTTCAGAGCGGCTATCCAATTTTCGTGTCCTATTTCTTTTTCTTTTATTATTACTATTAGCCTGGTTAAGGTTAACCCATTGTATCTTTTTTTAGCCCAACTGCCTGTTACAATTATAATGTACGCCTCCGGATACTTCCGAGAGATGCGGTTTGTTTGCAGGAAGGAATCTAACCCTGAGATCATCTCCAAGGAGAAGGATTCTGTTTTGAAAAACGTTCTGGCTTTACTTTGGAAAAGCGATTTTTTACTGATTATCTTTATTTTAACCTTACTATTCGATATTAAGTTATATATAACTGTTATCGTAACTATTTTTATGGTGGCATTGCAAGAAAAAATTCGTTTAAAACCTTTTGTTCTAATGATCAAAAAAGGTTTCTCTCCTAAAATGCTGCTTTTAATACTGTCAATGATGTTGTTTAAGACCGCTATTGAGGAGACCGCAACTATGGAAAGCATCAGCTCTTGGTGGAATACAACCAGTTGGCCGCCGGAAATGCTATTCTTTGTAATGCCTTTATTGATTGGTCTGATTACCGGTGCTTATGCCGGGGCTGCGGCAATTAGTTTTTCTTTGTTTGCACCAATGATTATTGCTAATAATCTAAACATTTTTTTTGTTGCAGTTGTGTATTCCCTTGGTAAAATAGGGGTTATGCTATCGCCCGTTAACGCATCAGTGTTACTAACGGCGGATTATTTTAATGCAAACCCTAATAATGTTTTCAAAAGGATTGCTCGCTCCCTGCCCAGTGCTTTTGCTATGATACTAGCGATTTACTTTGTGGGTTCTTTTTATTTAAATTAGTGAGGGTTGTATGGTTTACCTAAATAACTGTATATTATAAAATATTTTCTTGGTAGCCAGGGAAGATAGCGATCAATGCAATTTTGGGGTTGTTTCTTCGGCTTATCACATTTAATTTTAGGAGGTTACAATGAGAATCGTTCTTGGAATATCTGGAGCAAGCGGGGTTATTATGGGATATAAAATGCTGTTGGCTTTAAAAAGCATTCCAGAACGCGAGATTCACATGATTATATCCAATGCCGGAAAAGAGAATTTTAAAATAGAAACAGATTTAGACCTAGAGGAAATCCAGTCACTGGCAGACTTTTATTATGACGAAAACGACTTGGCTGCAAGGATTTCCAGCGGTTCATTTGTAACAGATGGCATGATTATAATACCCTGTAGCATGAAAACCCTAGCTGCTATCGCAACGGGTTATTCCTCAAATTTAATGGCTAGGGCAGCAGATGTATGTCTGAAAGAAAACAGAAAGGTTGTTTTGGTGCCAAGGGAAACGCCCTTGGGAAAAATTCATTTGCATAACATGTCTAAAGCGGCAGACTTTGGGTGTATTTTAGTGCCGCCAATGCTAACCTTTTACAACGATTCGAAAACATTGGAAAACCAGATTGATCATCTTATTGGAAAGATTTTTATGCAATTTGGCTGGCACTATGACAAATTTATGCCCTGGGGTGGAAACAGTAATGATGACTGAATTCAAGATTTTTGTTGGTGAGGATCCGTTTAAAGTAAACGCCTGTGTGATTCAAACAGGCAAAGATTTAGTAGTTGTTTTTGGGGGTGGAGAAATGCATCATATAGGTGCCAGTGCCCTTGCGGAACCGAGAGCCAGCCTTCTTGACGCGAATAGGGTGTCTGCTTCAGCCAGTGTATTATGTGTCAGCGGGCATAAAGATGATTGTTTGGCACGGGAGGCCGCCTTAAGGTTGGCGACAAGATACTCTTGTATTGTAAATGTAATTGTAGGTTTGCATGTTGATAATGCAGCTGCCGAAGATATCCAATACCTGGTACTGAACTTTAACAAATGTCTTATTAAGGTTGAACAATTTTTAGACGGAATTACGTCTGAATAATGCCGTTCATCTTTTTTAGAAAAAGGCAATCTCCTAGTATTGTTTCGTTTGTAATATATGCAAAAGTTGAAGTGAGAAGAGTATTCTGAACTTAGCGTAAAATTACTTTGGGATAAAATCAAAAAATAAAAAAAGGAACCTCTCCCCTGTGTTATCATGTAAATGTCACCACAAC
>CAZCQT010000091.1:0-6671 GCA_964500905.1 uncultured Moorellales bacterium | reverse complement strand
AACAGACCCCCGCTGAGTTTTTTGGGGTAATATTTTTTAAAGTCCTTTAGACCGACAAAAGCGATGGCTTCCTCTACGAGATCCTTTCTTTGCCTTTTATCCGAAATATATAAACCGCAAAAATAATTTATGTTATCATACACAGTTAATTCCTGAAAAACAGCCACATTCTGCATAACGACTCCGATATCCTTTTTGAGATCGTAAGCATCGGGGGACATAGGTTTCCCAAAAACCTCAACCAGGCCCTGCTCATATTTTAAGAGGGCTAAAATACAATGAATGGCAGTAGTTTTACCTGAACCATTGGGACCCAAAAGACCGAATACCTCACCCTCTTGAATTTCTAAACTAAAGTGATCAAGAGCTGTCAGTTTATCGTATCTTTTAACCAGATCTTCAACCTTAATTAACATCTTGATACCCCTTTCAAACGGAATCAATTATCTTTTAATCATTCTCATTTCTTAACATCTTTGCTATTTCCTCTGCAGCAACAGGCTCGCTAATTAAGTAGCCTTGAATTTGATCACATTTATTTTCGTATAAATAAATCAATTGCTCATTAGTTTCCACGCCCTCTGCAATGGTCTCAATTTTCATTAGGTTGGCAAGGTTTATAATGGTTTTAATAATAGCTTTTGTATTGTCGTCATTCAGCATATTACTGATAAAGGAGCGGTCTATTTTTAAAGTATCAATAGGGAAGCGAGTAAAGTAAGCCAGAGAAGAATAGCCTGTACCAAAATCATCAATGGCTAAACTGATTCCCATTGCTCTTAACTCTTTAATTTTCTTGAAATTTTCTTTTTCTCCTTCCAAGGCGATTCCCTCTGTAATTTCCAGCTCTAGATATCCGGATTCCAAACCGGTTTCCGCCAAAATGCTTTTAACCGTCTTAACAAAATTTGTCTGTTCAAATTGAATAGCTGAAACATTGACTGAGGTTTTAATTGGTGGGTGACCTTCTTGCTGCCACTTTACATTTTGTCTGCAGGCCTCCCGAAGAACCCAATTACCTATATCAATTATAAAACCATTTTTTTCAGCTATTTTTATAAAAACCGATGGAGAAATTTCAGGATAATTAGGATTTATCCATCTCAACAAGGCTTCCGCTTTAATATATTTTTTTGTAGACAACTCCATGATAGGCTGGTAAACCAATTTTAACTCATTTTGTTCAACTGCATGATACAAAGCATCTTCCAGTCTTTGCTCTTCTTTAATAAAGTCTTCCAGTTCATAATCATAAAACTTATAGTGATTTCCCCCATTTTTTTTGACAATGAGCTTTGCTATATTTGCTTGATGGATCAAATCTTCGGCACTTCCATTGGTAGGAAAGAACAAACTTGCTCCAATACTGGTTTTCATCCTGATTTGATTTATTCCAATCTTTACCTCCCTGCCGCAAAGATGCCAAAGGCCCTCCACCCGTTTCTGCAAATCTATTGTGCTTGGCTCATTTAACAATACAATAAATTCATCCCCCAAAAACCTGGCTACTATCTCTTCGCCCTTTAGATACCTCTTAACCTGGGCTGCGGCGTGACAAAGCACCTGATCTCCAAAGCTAAAACCATAAACGCTGTTAATTCGTTTAAAGTCATCAATAGAAATAATAGCAATAGAGCTCATCAAATTTTTTGCCTTAATTCTTTTTATTCTATGGGGCAATTCCAAAACAAAACCGGTATAATTATAAAGACCCGTCACATTATCCTTATAGGTTAAATCTTTGATTTTTTCCAACATTACATTAAAGCTTTTTGCCGCAAGACCCAGCTCATTGCCAACATTTTCATTGGCTTTTTCATTAAGATTACCTTTTGCGGCCTTTTCAAATACCCCGATTAAATCTAGAATTGGTTTTGACAGACTTTTGGAGAAAAACACAGCAAAAAGCACCAAGGCAAATAAACCTATAACAATAGCAGCCAAAATGGTGTTTCTGACATCATTAACCTCACCATAGATTGCATTCTGGGAAATAGAAATTAAAAAATACCAATCTGGGGAATAATCAATTTTGTTGAAAAATGCCAGCATTCGATTATCATTTTCATCTATGTATTCTACCGTGCCCCTTCCCGAGGCCAAAATTTCCTCAATTATTTTTCCACCCTGCACATAATCCCGAATATTTTTTGTAACGGGGATATTTGAATCCGGGTGTGCAACCACCATACCATCTTTATTTATTATCCAACCATAGGCATCATGCTGCAAATTCATGTTCCTGATTACATCATCTAAAAATCCTATATTCATCACTAAATTTACCAAGCCAATGATCCTGTCATCCGCTTTGACACTATGGGAAACAGTCACAATTGGCAAATGTGATTCATAAACAAAGGGGCTGTAAAAAGGCTGGGAAATTACAAAATCCTCTTTGTCTATAAAAATTTTTTGATATTGCTCCTGATTAGAAATATCAAATTCATCCTGTAGGGTGGACCAAGCACTGCCATCGGGATAGCCAATGGTCATGTTCCTGTGCTTATCACTAATCACAAATTCAGGCAAATATACTTTAATTCTTTCCAAATCCATTGACTTAACTATTGATGACCTGGCAGTCAAAACAATTTGTTCTTTAAACCCCTTCAGCTCCTTCGAGACTTCGTCAGCTCTGGCACTTACAATGTCACTGTATTGGGATTTGATCAGATTCGGAAGCTGATTAAGCTTTATGGCAGAAAAAATAAATAACAAACCAAATAATATTGCTGCTCCAACCAATAGAAATGTTAAAATCTGTCCCCTGATAGTTTTCACGGTAATTCATCCTTTTAGATATTATCAAATCCAGATATAATGGTCCAAAACTCCTAACAATAAAAAAAATAGTTAAAAAGGCATACTTTTTACCGGATCACCTAGAAAAACGTTGCCAGTAAGATTACAAAAAGATATACCTATTTTTACTATAATACATAATCAAAAAAAATAATACATTTTTTTGGTCTTCACATTTGCAGCCTCTGCATCTTCTCTTGTCCAGAGCAACCATTTAAAAAAACAAATACCCTTTTAGAGGCCGCCTGCTACATCCAGAAATAATTTATACTTCAGAAAAAAGATGCAAAAGGAACCGTCCCCACTGCATCTTTTTTTTGAAACTATTGGTTTAAGGTGCGTTTTAGAAATTCTCTGGTACGCTCCTGGGTAGGGTTGTTAAAGATCTGTTCCGGCGGTCCTTCTTCGGCTATCACACCTTTATCCATAAAGACCACCCGATTAGCCACCTCTCTGGCAAAACCCATTTCATGAGTAACCACCAGCATGGTCAGGCCTAAGCCGGTTAGTTCTTTCATAACCTTCAATACTTCTCCAACCATTTCCGGATCAAGTGCCGAGGTCGGTTCATCAAAGAGCATTACATCCGGCTCCATGGAAAGGGCTCTGGCAATGGCCACCCTTTGCTTTTGTCCTCCCGATAATTGCCTTGGTTTAGCGTTGATAAATTGTTCCATACCTACCACTTGCAAATACTTCATAGCCACTTTTTCCGCTTCTTCTCTGGTGCGTTTCAAAAGCTTAATTTGGCCTATGGTACAATTGTTTAAGGCATTATGATTATTAAACAAATTGAATTGCTGAAAAACCATACCTAGTTTTTGTCTGTATTGGTAAACATCATGTTTATGGTCTAGGATATCTTCCCCTTTGTAAATAATACTTCCGCCGGTAGGCTTTTCTAAGAGGTTAATACAACGAAGCAAGGTGGATTTTCCTGAACCGGAGGAGCCTATAATACAAACCACTTCGCCCTTTTCAACTGAAAAGTTGATGTCTTTTAAAACCTCATTATCTCCGAAACATTTATTTAAATGTTGCACTTCGATAATCTTTTCCAATTTTGCTCCCCCTTTCTAATTGTTTTGCTGATTAAGCCGTAGCATATCTTCCGCCGTGGCAACCTGCATTTGATTTAGGATATAGCTTTCCGGACCATCCATTCTTCTTTCGATATAACGGAGGATCCTGGTGACTGTAAAAGTCATAATAAAGTAAATTACACAGGTAATTAAAAATGCCTCAAAATACCTAAAGTTATTGCCCGCAATGGATTTAGTCTGAAAGTATAATTCAGTCACGGAAATAACGTTTAGCACTGATGTATCTTTGATATTAATGACAAACTCATTTCCTGTAGCAGGGAGAATATTGCGAATAGCCTGAGGGAGAACCACATTGATCATGGTTTGAAAATGATTCATACCGATAGCATGAGCCGCCTCAAATTGACCTTTATCTACAGAAATAATTCCGCCCCTGACAATCTCCGCCATATAGGCCCCTGTGTTAATAGAAACAATAAAGATGGCCGCAAATAAACGATTCATATGAATATCAAAAAGCATAGCCGAACCATAAAAAATCACCATGGCCTGCACAATCATCGGGGTACCCCGGAAAAATTCTATATAAGAAACTAAAACACCATTAACAATTTTAATAAAAATCCTTTTTAAGGTAATCAGTAAATTACCACTGCCCTTTTCAGGTATAGGGGTTGTCCTGACAACTCCTATACCCAGACCGATAACTCCGCCTATGATGGTTCCAGTAATAGAAATCACCAAGGTAATACCGGCTCCCCTTATAAACATAGGCCAATAATCGGTAAGGATTTGGACAAACCACTTTAAGGTCATTACTCTCCCCCTCGGATGTCTAAGAAATTTTTAACAGTCCTTCCGCCAAACAGTATAAAACCGACTCCGTTAAAAGGTAGCCGGTTTTATTTGCATTGGACTTAAATTCTACTCAGCGGCAGGTTGATTTTTGATTGCTTCATCCATTATCTGTATACGCTCTTCTAAAGAAATGCCGCTTAAAATCCTGTTGATATCTTCCGCAAAATCATTACCTTTTTTCAAGCCAACTGCAATGGCTGTGTCATCAGGGTCGGTTTCAAAACCATCTTCAAAGGAAACCATCTTAAAATTCTTATTGGCAGCCTCGGCACTGACTCCCTCCGGCCGCTCAGAAATATAGCCATCAATGAAGCCGGATTCCAAGGCAACCCGCATAGCGGAGAAATTATCCATGGCGGTTTCTTTTTTAACGCCTTCAATTTGATCTATTACTGTATAGTGGAAGGTGTTTAACTGAGCGGTAATTTTTGCCCCTTTAAAATCCTGAATGGATTTGGCATTTTCATACTTACCGCCACTTTTTACTACCATTACTAAATCAGACTCGTAATAATTCTCTGAAAAGTCAATAGTCTCCCAACGATCTGCGGTAGGTGACATGCCTGCGATAATCCCGTCAATTTTGTTTGAGAGTAAGGAAGGCACAAGCCCGTCCCATTCTGTTTTAACGATTACCAGCTCTCGTCCCAAGCCTTCGGCAATTCTTTTGGCTATTTCTACATCGTAACCACCGGCAAATTCCGGGCTGCCATCAAGTTTGACGGCTCCATTAGAGCCCCCGATTTGCGTCCAGTTAAAGGGCGGATAATCCGCTTCCAAACCAACTCTAAACACCTCTTTTTTGGCCGGCTCCTGGGGTGCTTCCGGCCCAGAAGGTATAGCGGGAGCGGCAGGTTCTACCGGACCGGCTTGTCCCCCTTGGTCGGTTGCTCCACAGCCCACAACCAAAAACATTCCCAGCAACGCAATTGTCATAAGTAAAATTAACTTTTTGTTCATAAAAAACCCTCCCTTTTTAATAAAAGCGTAAAAACAAAATAAGACCCGAAGGTTCTCAGGTCTAAAAATCTTTTTGGCCTGATACCCCCCTTTTCCCCGACGAGATAGCACAACTCAGCAGGCCGGGACGCCCATTGGGACAATTCTGCAATTCTGCCACATTTCCCTCTCCTTACTATCCTCACCGCTCCCGCTCTAATGAGAACTTAGAAATATCGCACCTCCACCTCACCCGAAAAAGTGAGGTTATCCATTTGATTAGTTAAAGTCTACATTACCGCTTTACATCTGTCAACAGCTATTGCATGTTTACAACCTACCCGTTTACAACCCCGTGTATTTTTTACAGCAATTACCCATTTCCGGTGCTTGACTTCAGCAAAATAGAGGGATACTATAACCATATTGGGTATAGTGTTTTTGCATATAGATAAAAGGAGGATTATTCATGACCAAAACACAGGATCCATTTTGCTTGGATAAACATCATCGAAACGGAAGATTTATAGAGGCTTGCATTTTATGCTTACTGAGGGAAGAGCCGTGCTATGGATATAGTTTAATGGAAAAATTAAATCATTTTGGTTTTGACAAAAATTCCGTTAGCATCTCTTTAATCTACAGAAATTTGCACGATATGGAAAGAAGGGGCTTGGTTAGCTCTTCTTGGGCCAGAAGTGCTCTTGGTCCGAAAAAAAGAAACTATGCCATTACCCCCAAAGGAGAAAAGGCTCTGGAGGATTGGATCCACTTGCTGCAGGACAGAAAGAAAAGAATTGTCGCTATTATAAACAAGTATCAAAATACTAATAAAGCCTAAAATTGGAGGGAGAATAATGCAAAATATTATTTTTTATTCTTTAGCAATCCTACTACTTTTAATTTCGTTTTTGAAAGACAGGGGAAAAACAAAAAAATCCTTAATGAAGGCTTGGAAATCCTTTGAAAATATCCTGCCCCAAATGCTGGGGATGATTGCTTTTATAGGCATAATCATTGCCT
>CAZCQT010000090.1:0-6734 GCA_964500905.1 uncultured Moorellales bacterium | reverse complement strand
ATTTCCAATTTATTTGGGATCACGCCACCAGTAGTTAACAAACTGGCAACTTGGGCCGCTTCTTTTACAGAAGGAAATTTTAAAAATGCTGATGCGGTAACCTCGGGTTTTGGTAATAATCTAAAAATTAGTTCGGTAATAATTCCCAGTCTGCCATAAGAACCGCCGTAAAAACGGTTTAAATCTAAAGCAGCCACATTTTTATAATTTTTACCTCCTACCTTAAAAATTTCACCATTAGGCAAAACCGCAGTTAATCCCAGCAAAAAATCCACTACTTCACCATGGTTTGCTTCATTAGGTCCCGCTGCCCTAGTAGCCACATTTGCACCTAAGGTACTACTGGCCTTATTCATGGGATCCGGTGGAAAATACAGACCTCCCTCCAATAATTCCTGTTGGAATGCAGCAGTATTAATCCCCGCTTGCACAATTACCAACATATTGTCCCGGTCTACTTCTAAAACCTTATTCATCCTAGAAGTAGATACAACAAGTTGAGGATTTTCCTTAAAACCCCCTTCGTACTCATTACCCACTACAGCAACCTTGAAACCTTCTGTTATTGCCTGCTTAAGCACTGCTGATATTTCTTCTGCAGTGGCAGGAAAAACTACTAAGGTTTCTCCTTCCATCTGAACAAATTCTTGTCCCAGAATGGAAGCCAAGGCTTCTTTGGCATTTGAAAGATTCAATTTCATTCCTCCTTCCTGACCAATGAAATCCAACATCAGACCGGCATTTAGAGTAATCTGATGTTAATTGCCGGATCCTTGGCCTAAAATACCCCAAATTTTTAGAAAAGTCTTAGGATAAGTATATCAGAAAATAGCAAATTTTACGAAGACCTTGTAAGGCTTTTAAAGGGAAATACATCTGCCAGTCTCAATAATCCTCTCTTAATCTTTAATTTCCCCCCTGGTCTGACCACTCTACCGAGATTATGAGGTTGCTTAAACAACTTTTTTGATCTATTCTCTATGTAGAAAAGCTTTGAGGAGGAGATTGACCTTGCCGGGTTTTGTTGATATGCATGTTCACATGTTTCCCTTGGATGTAATCAAAAATCAAGAAAAGTATTGTAGTTTGGATAGCTGTTTCGGGTTATTAGCCAATCCGGCCAGCACTCTGCAAAGATATGCAACTGCAGAAGAAGCAATTGATGCGGCCGATGAAGCCGGTATTGAAAAACTAGTTATGCAAGGCTGGTATTGGCTTGATCAGGAAATTTGCAAATACCATAATGATTATATGATAGAAATCCTAACAAAATACCCCCATCGTTTCGAAGCATTTGCCAGTGTTAATCCAAAAACAGGGGATAAGGCTCTTTGGGAAATAGAAAGATGCCACGAAAATGGTTTTATCGGTGTTGGCGAAATGGGACCCGGCGGGCAAGGCTTTGAACTTGATGATCCTGATCTGAAGCAGGTAATGAAGGCAGCGGAGAATTTAAATCTTTTGGTGGATATGCATGTGGGAGAACCGGTGGGCAGGATTTACCCAGGCAGAGATTTTACCCGCTTGATGGGCTTTTATAACTTGGTTAAAGAATTTCCGAATTTAAAATTTATTTTTGCCCACTGGGGCGGGGGATTGCCGTTTTATGAATTAAAACCGGAGGTAAAATCAGCTTTTAGAAATGTTTATTACGAATCAGCAGCAAGCCCCTTGCTTTATGAAACAAGGGTTTTCAGTGAGACAGCTCGTTTAGTGGGAGCGGAAAAGGTTCTTTATGGCAGTGATTTTCCTTTAATACTTTATCCAAGAAAGCAAAAGGATGCCGATTTTACCATATTTCTTGAAGATATTAAAACAAATGCCGGGCTAGGGGAAGAGGATTTTAGGTTAGTTATGAGGGAAAACGCCTTAAAACTTATTGCCGGAGCGGGAAAAAATTATTTCTAAAAGATTGAAGCGGGAATCGGTTTATATATGTTTTTTGAGGTCAAGGAGCGGCACAACAAAAACCGCTCCTTATATTTTTGCAACATATTGCATGAAAATCGTAGGGGGAAAACTTTTTCCCTTACCTAAATAAATTTTTAATCATTAACCAGATTGAATGGAAAAAGGATTTTAGGAAGTTTCCTTTAGGTATTTCTTCCGCAGCAACTAATGGATACTGTTTTTCCCCTGTTCTGCTAATAACAATTAAATTGCCTACTTTATCTCCTTTGTTAATGGGAGCCTCTAAATACTCAGGCAAATCAACTTTTATTTCCGGTTCATCTCCTTTTAATAAGGTAACAAACAGATCCTCTTCCAGAACTGCTGCCAGCTTGCTGCTTCTTCCTTTGTAAATACGAATCTGCCCCTGCTCCTCTCCTCCCTGGACCAGCACCCTTGATTCATAATTATTAAAACCATAGTTTAAAAGAGCATAAGCATCCCTCTCTCTTTCACTCTCACTTTGTGCCCCCAAAATTACTGTCAACAGGCGGTAGTCATCTTTTTGACCTGTCGCTATTAAATTATTTGTGCCCGACACATGACCCGTTTTTAATCCATCTATCTCAGGATATTTCAGCAACCCATTATAATTTTGCTGCTTGATACCGTTGTAGGTGTATTCCCTGGTAGAGTGGTAATTAAGCATTCCCGGAAAATTTAAGATATATTGACGAGCCAAAACCGCTAAATCTAATCCGGTAGAATAGTGATTGGGATCTGCCAGGCCATGAGAATTTACAAAATGGCTGCCTGTCATTCCCAATTTCTTTGCTTTATCATTCATCCGATCAGCAAAAGCCTCTTCTGTTCCTGCCAAGTACTCTGCTATAGCTACACTGGCATCATTACCCGAAACTATTGTAATTCCTTTAAACAACTCTTCCACAGTAACTTTTGAATTTACTTCGATAAACATCCTTGATCCGATTGTCCGCCAAGCTTTTTCTGAAATCAGGACTTCATCGTTTAAATTAATGGCCTCTTCCTTAAGGCTTTCGTTAGCCAAATAAAGAGTCATTATTTTAGTCAGGCTGGCCGGCTGCCATCTTTCATCCTCCCCTTTAGCATAGATCATTTCCCCCGTGGCCACATCCATCAGTATGGCAATGGGAGAGGTTACTTCCGGAGGTTTAGGAGCAGCAAAAACCCCACTCATGGGAATTAGCACGACTAAGATTAAAGTTAAGATGAATATTTTTCCTATCTTTTTACTAAACAGCATTTTCTTCACTCCCAAGATCGGAAATTTTATCAAGATAAACAGCTAACTCAGCAAGGCCGGATATATTTTTAATCATCTTTATTTCCCTGGGCTCCAGGCAATTAAACCCGATGAAAGGGATCCCTGCCCGATTAGCCGCCAAGCCGTCAATCCAGCTATCACCAATATAAAAAATTTTTTCAACTTGCTTTTCAAAGCTTTCTTTTAACAATAGCAACCCCTCCGGATTTGGTTTCAGATATTTAACTTCATCCCGGGTTACCACTTTATCAATATAGCTTGCTAAATAAAACTTTTCCAGGACAGTTTCTGCTACTAACGAAGAATTATTGGTGAAAATGCTGAGCAGGTAGTCCTTATTTTTTAATTCAGCAAGGATTTCCTGTGCATTTTCTTCCACAGTTGCCCGTAAAACCCCTTCCATTTCGGCATCCTCTACCCTTTTCCATAACCCCTTTGCATAATTAGTGCCATGAACTACATCATGCTCTTGAGCCAAGTGAAGCATTTGAGAGACGGACATGGCATCCAGCCCTTCGCCCCCGGGTTTTACTATTTGATATGCAATAATTTGCTCTCTGATCCATTGACCCAAGCGGGCAAAATCAATTTTAGAATGAACCAATGTGTCATCAAGATCAAAAATCAACAAGCCCGGCTTTTTTTCAACTACCATTTTTCATCCCCATTCTGCCTGTTAAATCATCAATAAACTGACGAGCGGTACGACCGGAACGTCCATTATGCCATAGAGCCCATTTTAAAGCCTTTTCTCTTAAAATTTCAGATTCAACGCCTATCCTTTCAAGTCGGGCCAAGCCTTCAACAATTTGCAAATACTGTTCCTGATCAGGGGTGGTAAAAGTAATAGTCATACCAAAACGATCCCCTAGGGACAGCTTTTCTTGAAGGGTATCCTGAGCCCTAACCTCCTCATCTCCTGTCCAATCCCGATCGCTAAATTTCTCTTTAATTAAATGTCTGCGATTGGAAGTGGCGTAAATTAGCACATGCTTCGGTTTCGCTTCCAAACTCCCTTCCAACACAGCTTTTAAATGCTTATAATCATCTTCTCCCTCTTCAAAGGATAAATCATCAATAAAAATGATAAAACGATGATTTCGATAACGAATGGCATCTAAAACAAAGGGTAGATCTTTTAAGTCCCTTTTTGTCATCTCTATCATACGCAACCCTTTTTTACCAAACTCATGGACTAAAGATTTAATGGTGGAGGATTTTCCCGTACCCCTGTCCCCATAAAAAAGCAAATTGTTAGCAGGAAAACCATTCATAAACTGCATAGTATTACGAATCACTTGTTCCTTTTGTTTCTCATAGCCTACCAAATCTGATAATCTAATAGGATCCGGGTCAGATATGGGTTTTAAAAAACAGTCGGAGCCGTTTTTTTGGAATCTGAAAGCATGATATAAACCAAAATCACCAATACCGGATTCCCGATAGTGTTGTGCCAGCACTTCCAGCTGCCGACCCCAATCGTCTTGGTCCTCATAAAATCTTAATTTTAGCCCTAGTGCCGAATCGACATTTTCTTTATTAAGATAAAAATTTGGAAGATTAACCCTATTATTACCCCAAGTAGAAAACTGCCAATCGGGGTTAATTCCCTGCCGGGCTCCTTTTTGACAGGCCGCTTCAACCTCTAATTTTAGCTTTTCAGCATTCAGACCAAATAAAAAACCTAGGGCTCGCAAATCTTTTTCTAATGCTGTGGTTACAGGCCTTGCTAAACCCTTTGCCCCTTTCAAAGCCAATTGAAAAACAAGTTGTTCTTCAAATAATAAAAGCCTGTCCAGCAAATAATCCTGCCAAAGATTACCCGTGGGAGAAAAAGGTGTTGTTAAAGAATGTTCCATTAGTTTTCCCAGCAATTGATGATACTTTTCAAAAACAGCCTCAATTGATTTTTTATCCTTTAACACTTCCTCAAGAAATTGCTCAAAAAGGCATAACACCTGATCTTCTTCTTTTAAGCTTCTTAGTATCGTAAGTCCTTTTAAAGCGAAATTAGCTTCTTGAAAATAATGCTTTGGGGTAGTAGCCATCCCCATCCCTCCAAATCTGTCTTTTAATCTATTTAACAATGGTTCGCATATGTATTGAACAGACCCTTTCTTTCACTGTTAATCATTATAACATCTTTTTAGTTTTTAATAGTCAAAAATTAAGTTTTTTGTTTAAAATCTAACAACACAATTGTTTCCATTGCAACAAACCCACCGAAGAAAGCTTTTTTCAGGGCTTGCTTTATTTATGAAAAGGAGGTAGAATATTGTCAATTATAAAAAGTTAATCAAGTGAAGGCAGAGTAGACATTATGCGTCAAGTGCCGGGAGATGGGAAGTTGCTTCCGGACGAAAGGGTTTTTACCCTGCGGTGTGATGTCGCGTCCGCTGTCACATTAAAGACCAAGAAAAGACACCTCTTTTCTCTTTGGTGTGGCATAACTGCCTACCAACGAGAAAGGAGGTTTTTAGGTTGAAGACTAATCATCGCATCCTCCCTGCTTTAGCCATGCTGGTCGCCGTCAGTATTATATTAACACGGTTTTTTGGCTATCTAATACCCGTAGGCGGAGCCAATGCCCTTAGAATTAGCTTTGGGGAAATACCTGTTATTATCAGCGGCCTTATATTTGGCCCCCTAGCAGGTTTTATGACAGGGGTAACCGCGGATCTTTTAGGTTACTTTATCAACAGTTATGGAATGCCCTATTTCCCAGGCTTAACTTTGAGTATGGGCCTAGTGGGATTAATTCCCGCCTTAATACTTCAAAGATCCAGTGGAAAATTTGGGTTTTGGGGTCTGCTTGCAGCCATTACTTTAATGGAAATACCCATCTCCATCTTTCTTAATACCTATTGGCTGTCTATTTTTATGAAAGCACCGTTTTGGGCTTTATTCCCCTGGCGGGCTATTGCCAGATTAATTTTGATACCCATTTATGCTGCAGTTATTCATACTATCGTTAACCACTCTTTTTTAGTAAATCTAAGAGAAAACAGAACGTAAAAAAAGCACCCTAGGGTGCTTTTTTCATTAATCAAAACCTCTGCCCACCAATAAATAATAGGATCCCATGATTAAAACAATCACTACCCCGCCCACCGCTAACCAAAGGAGACTGGGACCGCCAACTTGAAAAGCACTGATAGCAACTAAAACGGCAAAAACACCAGCTAAAAAATGTCTGACTCTGTGAGGCTTCCCCCAAAAGTTTACAGCATTATATAGCTCAAAATAGGAATAAGCCAATGCCAGCACTGCACCCAGAACCATCAAAATAGATCCGATTAAAACCTTACCCAAAACTCCATCCCATTCAATCATTTGTTCCGCCGTTACCGCCAAGGTTGGCACATAATCCGCCCCCGCAGTTAGGTCATAGGGGACTACAAAGTAGCCCAGCAAAGCACAAATCGCCCCCAAAGCCAGCGGTATTACCCTAAAACGAAATTTCTCAAAAGCCGAAGGCATTGTCATCCCCTCCTCAGGAAAAACCTTTTGGTAATTTTTATTAAGGACTGCCCCCGGT
>CAZCQT010000089.1:0-6795 GCA_964500905.1 uncultured Moorellales bacterium | reverse complement strand
TGGGGCTTTATTTATTGGAAAAAAAAAAACATGGTAGCTTGTATAATTTCTCTTTCCATTTGGACTGTAGGTATCTTTTTAATTTTTCCCATATTATAAATGACCACAACAATGATAATTGTCATTGTCGTGGTCAAACTTCTGTTTCAAACTACCGACTATACACTGTTTTTTCTGTCATCATAGTGTGTGGGCTTAAGGGCAATACTTCCTTAGTTTTATGTCTACCTAAAAATAAAAGGCGGCTATCCAGCCGCCTCACAAATATTTTCACTTATTCAGTTTCTTGGTTACTGGGCTTTACCACAACAGGATCGGTATTAATTTTGCCATACCACGGAGGAAAAAGCTTACCGCATAAAAGTCCGGTCCCTAGGCTTACCAGTAAAATACCGGTGATTTTTATTTCAGTTCCTAAGGCATTGACAAAATTATAGCCATTGATTGTGTGGGAAGGTCCAGCCCAAATGGGCATGGTCATTAATCCCAGGCCTACAATGTGAGCAGTTATGCCCATGCCAATGGTTTTGTCACCCCTTTGACCGTTTTCAAATGCTTCTTTATGTTTTTGCAAGCTGGGAATATTCAGTAGCAACAAAATGATTAAGGCCAAGACATTGGCAAAAAACTTTACATTTGCCGGAACGGCTTTTCCGATAACCAAGGATGAAAAATACATATGAGTCCCCCCGATTATTGCCCCAAGGGTAACCATAATTAAAGCATTGCGATAAGAGTTTTTCTTGCCCTTTCCCATTTGCAGGATAACCCAAATGCCAACCAATCCAACAAGAGTAGTAGTTATTACAAAGGTTTGCCAAAGCCATTGATAAGGAAGGACACTGCTATAGGCCGGGTAGTTGTGCGTATTAAAAGCTACGCAGGAAGTTCCAATGCCACCTGTCAAATTCATTAATACAGCCATGCCAACAAAAGCTAAAACTAACCATTGAAAGCCGCTTTTCTTTTGTCTCACCTGTGTCACCTCCTTTAGTTAATTAATTTTATTGACTTGCTTTACTTCTTTGACCATATCTTAATTATATCATAGATTGGCTTTTAATCAGTAAATCCTTAGAAGAATTGTCGGTATAAGATTCCTGTTTTCTTGCCTTGATTTTATTCATTTAGCAGTTTTTTGATTTGTTCTTCATCCGGGGTAACGAAAAGAGTGCTATGGTTGTCATAAATGACCATCCCCGGTTTGGCACCACTTGGTTTTCTTACATGTTTTCTTTCAGTGTAATCCACCGGTATATTACTGCCCAAACGCCCTTTGCTAAAGTAGGCTGCCACCATACCTGCCTCTATCAGGGTTTGTCTTGGTAAAGACTTGCCCTGGGTATTTATCACAACTACATGGGATCCGGGTATATCCTTTGTATGAAACCAAATGTCTTTGTCTTTAGCAACTTTTAAGGTTAAATAATCATTTTGCTTGTTGTTTTTTCCTATCAAAATAGTAAAGCCGTCAGAGGAAAGGATGGATATCAGTTTCGGCTTTTCGGAAACGATTTTTTCCTTTCTTTTTCTGGACGGGGTAATTTTTAGATATTCTTGTTGCTGTAACTCTTTGGAAATATCGGTTAACTCCTCCTCAGTTGAGGCAGTTTCCAGATCATGGAGCACAGCTTCTAAATAGTCAAGCTCTGATTTTGTTTTATCATAATAAATTTGTGCTCTTTTTGCAGCGTTCTTGGTTTTATTATATTGGCGAAAATATCTTTCGGCGTTTTGAGGAGGCGTTAGCTGGGGTTGGAGATCTATTAAAATTGGCCTTCCTTTCGGATCATAAAAATTTTCAAGGGCGACTTGGCTTTCTCCTTGTTTTATTTGATAAAGGTTTGCTAAAAGCAGCTCCCCTTTGATTCTTAAGTCTTCTAAGGTCAAAGCCCCATCAATGGTTTCTCTTTGCAAGGAGGCTTTTTTTTCACAACGAGTTATCTCTTTTTGTACCAGGTTCTTATACTTCTGCTTTGCCCTGTTAAAAATTTCTTCCTTAATTTGACTGTCATGAAATTTATCTATAGCCTCATTGACGGAAGGGGGGTGCAAAAGATTTTCCGAGGGAAATTGGGTTAAACGAAAGGCCGAAAACACCTTAGGTTGAAGGCCGGGCTTGCTGATACTGGGGGAGGGGTTTTCGGCTTTTAACTCCTGTAGAAAGCCCTGAAGGGAATCAAACAGATTCCTGAAATCATAAACCCCACAGCTTTCTACCTTGGTATCTGCATCTAAATTTGCCCTAATTACTAACTCTTTAGCTAATAACGGACTAAAACCGTCCAGTAGGCTCACTAATGCCCTGGGAAGGGTTTTTCCGATTTGCTCCAGCAGACCTGTCTCCATTTCCTCGTAGGAAAGGTGTAAGGGATTCCTTTTTCCCTGGGCTGGTGGTGAAATATAGGGTTTTCCCGGTAATACCTCTCGGTGACGGCTAACTAAATGGCTGTATCTTTTAATGCCGTCTAAGATGAGCCCAGTTTCAGGATTTACTAAAATAATATTACTATGTTTGCCCATTATCTCGCAGATTAACTGCAATTGGCATGATTCCCGTAATTCATTGTAGCTTTGAATGTTAAAAGTCAGAATTCTTTCCAACCCCTTTTGTTCAATACTTGTAACTCTGCCTCCTTCCAAGTGTTTGCGAAGTAACATGCAGAATACAGGGGGAGAAAAGGGGTTTTCAAAAGTACCTCGGGTTAAGTGTACCCTGGCATCCGTTGCATTGGCAGAAATAAGCAAGCGAAATTTTGCCCCATCCTTTTGCCGCAGATTAACTAAAATTACATCTTTGCTAGGCTGATAGATTTTTTCAATCTTTCCATCAACTATTTGCTGCAATTCCCCGGCTACCGCAGCCATAGTTAAACCATCATAAGCCATAGTAATCCATCCTTTATAAAAAACTAGTTCAAGTATATCATTAAAGTCTTTATATTGGTATTTCTAAAGGGGACAAGGAATATAAATTGCTGTAAGAACTAGTTTCAGGGGTGAAGTAGTTGAAAGATCAATTATGGTATCAGTTAAGTATTTCCCAAGTGGTTGATATATTCGATACTGATTTGGAAAAGGGTTTATCAAATAAGGAAGCGGATCAAAGACTTGTACGCTATGGTGTAAATCAAATTGAAAAGCAAGCGGTCATTTCGCCATTTAAGATTCTTGCGGCCCAATTTACGGATTTTATGGTTTTGATTTTAATTGCCGCAACTTTAATTTCGGGGTTTTTAGGAGAATACGCTGATGCTATTACCATTTTAATCATTGTTATGATTAATGCTATTCTGGGATTTGTTCAAGAATACAAAGCAGAAAAATCAATGGAAGCACTCAAAAAGCTTGCTGCACCCGAGGCATTGATTTTGCGTTCCGGTAGCCAAATAAAGATACCGGCTAAAAATGTGGTACCGGGTGATATTCTGTATTTAAGTACGGGTGACAAAGTAGCGGCGGATTTACGCTTGTTGGAGGCTTTTAATTTAGAGGTGGAGGAGTCCTTGTTAACAGGGGAATCTACCCCGGTAGAAAAAAATTCCCATAAAATATATGATAAAAGCTTGACCATTGGGGATAGGAAGAACATGGTCTACTCGGGCACAGCAGTAACGAGGGGGAGGGCTAAGGGGGTTGCAGTGGCAACGGGTATGCAAACGGAAATGGGGCATATTGCAAAACTGATGGAAACAGTCGCTATAGAAGAAACACCCTTGCAAAAGCGTTTGGCACAGTTGGGTACTTGGTTGGTATTTTCCTGTTTGTTAATTTGTGCTGTGGTTGTGTTGTTGGGAATTATGCGAGGAGAGCCGGCTTATCAAATGTTTTTGACCGGCGTAAGCCTTGCCGTGGCGGCAATACCGGAGGGTTTACCCGCCATTGTAACAGTTGCATTGGCAATTGGTGTGCAAAAAATGGCTAAAAGAAATAGCATTGTACGTAAGCTTCCTGCAGTTGAAACCTTGGGTTGTGCTACCGTAATTTGTGCGGATAAAACCGGTACCTTGACGCAAAACGCAATGACAATAAAAGAAGTTTTTTCCGAAGGCAAATCTTTTCTCGTGTCCGGTGAGGGCTATGAGCCCAGAGGTGAGTTAATACTTGACAACGAAAGGAAGAGTGTCGTCAAAGAAACGGCGTTAGATTATTTATTAAAAGCAGCTGTGTTATGTAATAATTCATCTTTAACAAGAAGTGGCATAGATCTTGGAGGCTTGTTCCGTCAATCAAAAAAACAAATCAACTGGGGAATTAGCGGGGACCCAACGGAAGGAGCCTTATTATCCTTGGGTGCAAAGGCCGGCTATTGGAGGGAGGTTATAGAAAAAGAGGAAATACGAGTTGGAGAAATTCCCTTTGATTCAGAGAGAAAAAGAATGACAGTAGTTACAAAAAGGGGAAATGAGTTTTTTGCTTATACAAAAGGGGCCCCTGATCTGGTACTAAAAATTTGCAATAGTTTAATGATAAATGGAAGGCCAGTAAGCATGACAGAGGAGGAGAAAAGAAAACTATTAAAGGAAAATGAGCTGATGGCCGCTAAGGCTCTTAGGGTGTTGGCATTGGCTTTTCGCCCTTTAAACAGGGGGGCAGATATTAAATTTGGTAAAGAAGTAGAAAAGGATTTAGTTTTTCTAGGGCTGGTAGGTATGATCGATCCGCCTCGAAAAGAGGCTGTTAAAGCAGTCAGAGTTTGCCAAGGAGCAGGCATTAGACCGATAATGATTACAGGAGATCATCAGGGTACTGCCATTGCAATAGCTAAGGAAATGGGGTTTTATTTATCTCAAACAGGTAGCTTGACCGGAACGGATTTAGATAAACTATCAGATAGAGAATTGCAAAAACAGGCAGAGAAAATATCAATCTATGCTAGGGTTTCTCCAAAGCATAAGCTTAGGATTGTGAAGGCCCTCAAAAATCAAGGACACATTGTCGCCATGACCGGAGATGGCATTAATGATGCACCTGCTATAAAGGAGGCCGATATCGGCATCGCTATGGGCAAAGGGGGCACCGATGTAACCAAAGAAGCATCCGCGATGATTTTAGCGGATGATAATTTTGCTACAATTATTGCCGCAGTTGAAGAGGGCAGGGCTATTTATGATAATATCCGAAAGTTTATCAGGTATTTATTGTCCTGTAACACAGGTGAAGTTTTAACTATGTTTTTTGCCGCTCTCTTAGGTATGCCTACGCCTTTACTAGCCATACAAATTCTTTGGGTAAACTTGGTTACGGATGGTTTCCCTGCATTGGCCTTAGGGGTGGATTCCGCTTCCCCGGATTTAATGGATAGAAAACCCCGTGATCCTAAAGAAAGTATCTTTTCTCAGGGGTTGGGAAAAAAGATTCTGACTAGGGGTGTAATTATCAGCCTGGGGACTTTATTTGCATACAGCATAATTTATTATTTATCCGGCGGCGATCTACTTTTATCCAGAACCACTGCTTTTGCTACTTTAGTATTTTCCCAGTTGTTCTATGTTTTTGACTGCAGATCGGAAAGTTTTAGCCCTTTTGAAATTGGCTATTTCAAAAATAAATATTTAGTAATGGCTGTAGCCTTATCGGCTATAATGCAATTATCCGTAATCTATTTGCCCTATTTTCAGTCAATTTTTAAAACGGTACCCTTAAATCCATTGCATTGGGCTTTGATTTTCGGAGTAGCGGGCGGTAGAACTATTATTATGGGTCTAAAATACTACCTATTGCCTTCCCATAAAAAATTAACAGTCAATCATATGTAAGGAAGGGATTTTATGCCCTCCACCTTCCAAAAAATAACCCTTAAAGGGTTTTTCACACCTTCCATTTTTCATTAAAAAAGAGGTTTTTTATGACATAAACAGAAATAAATATGCAGATTAAAAGCGATACTATTTATTAGAAAGATAAGGGAGGCTGAAAGATATTTATGCAGTAAAAAGCATGACTGGTTACGGAAGAGGGCAGGGACAAGCCCATGGAAAACAGTTTAATGTGGAGATGAAATCTGTTAACCATCGATTTTTAGAAATCTCCGTCAGGTTGCCAAGGCAATTCAATTTATTTGAAGAAAGAATTAAAGAATTAATTAAAGAAAAAGTTGGCAGGGGCAGGATAGATGTTTACCTGAATGTAGAGGATACCGAGGAAGGTGCTAAAATCGTAAAGGTTGACAAAGATTTGGCAATCGCTTATTATGATTCTTTGAAGGAATTGAGCAAAACTCTTCAAATTTCACCAGATATCAGCCTTTTTGAAATTTCTCAGTTACCGGATGTTTTTTCTGTTGAAGATCAAGAACTTGATTTAGAGCTTTGTTGGGAAGGTGTGGCGACTGCCGCGAAGGATGCTGTGGATGAATTGGTCAAGATGCGAGAGGTTGAGGGTAGACAGTTGGCAAGCTCCTTGACCGAATGCAGGGAAAAACTATTATTAATGGCAGATTTTATTGAGAATAAATCGGCTGGTTTAGTGAAGATTTATCAAGAAAAACTCCAGGAGAGGCTGGAAGTTTTATTAAATGAAATACCTGTTGATGACCAAAGGGTTGCCCTGGAAATTGCTGTTATGGCGGAAAAAAGTGATATTACAGAGGAACTCATTCGTTTTAGCAGTCATCTCAGTCAATTATCACAATCCTTAATGTCTGATCAAGCTGTGGGCAGAAAATTGGATTTTTTGCTTCAAGAGTTAAATCGTGAAGTAAATACAATCGGCTCTAAATCCCACGACTTGGAAATTAGTCAAAAGGTTGTTGAAATGAAAAGCGAACTGGAAAAGATTAGAGAACAAGTGCAA
>CAZCQT010000088.1:0-6906 GCA_964500905.1 uncultured Moorellales bacterium | reverse complement strand
TTCGGTATCCCGTGGCAAATTTAGAAGTGGGAATACAAAAACCTTTCCGGGTGACTGATTTTAATTTGAGTCCCCAAACGGACGTTAAAATTACGGACCGGGAGGGTTTTGATGTCTATCAGTATGAATTCAACGAGTTATCGTCGGGGGATAAGCTCAAGTTTGCTTTTAGCTATCAAAAGGATGATAATCTTCCTTCCTTAGATCCCAACCCGGTAGAACCGGCCCATCCTACTGAGCCGGAGGAATCCGGAAGGTTGAGTACTGAGGTTGTGATTATTATAGTAGTCGCCTTCTTTTTGATATTGGCATTGGTCTTGCTGCTGGGTAGGAATATGTCCCAACAGAAAGGCAGCCAGGGTAAAAAGAGGCCTTAAACAGGGCGGTCAAAGGTCGCCCCTAAAGGGGACAGAACAAACCTAAATGGTAAAAAAAGGCCCTGCAACGGTTGTCGTTACAGGGCCTTTTTTATTCCGCCGCAGTTTCTTTTCGTATCTGATCATACTTTGCTTTAATGGGTTTTAAATAGCCATTTACCTTCTTGTAGGTAGTCATTTTATGTTTTGTAATTGTATCTACCATGGTTTCTGTTTCGGGGAAATCCAAAGGCAGGCCAATAGCAGTAAAAAATTCCTCTTTGTCCAGTTCAAAGGCGGCAATAATCGCCCCTATAGTATTTTTCCCAACAGGAGCTTCTAAACCCTTCCCTCTTATTTCATCATAATCGCCGCCGGCTAAATCGGAGCTAGCCCCACCTCCCGAAAAAGCTGTTGTATTACCCGTCAGGTTGACAAGAAATGCTGTGGCAAAGATAGTAGTAAGTAGGATGAAACCATAGAAATATTTGAATTTATGGGGTAACTTATACATTATCTAGCCCCCCAATCTTTCATTAGTGGTTTTTTGGGGAAGCCGGTAGATTTCACTGGGCAGATAAGCTAGGCTGAGACCATCTTCATAGGGACAGGCATCAATACACTTAAAGCAATGATTGCAATCAATTGCATCTATTTTATTGCTTTGACAAAGATCTATCTTCATGGGGCAGGCTTTGTTGCATAAGGAGCAATGTATGCATTTTTCTTCATTCTTAACTATCCTTAAAGGGCTGAGTTTTCCTACCAAGTTAATGGTGGCACCCATTACGCAAAAATATTTGCAAAAGGGTCGATCCATAAATAGGGATAAAGCCACTGTTAGAACTAAAATTGCCAGGCCGATAGTTAAGGGAAAAGCCAAAATTCTGATAAGGGCAACAATTAAATCATAATCCCTGATCACCAAATCGGCGGTAAACCAGGTTGCGGCCACGACTATAAATAAAGCTAAGTATTTAAGTTTTCTGGCTTGGAGATCAATAGCATGAAGAGTTGTTTGATGTTTTTTAAGGAATTTATGATAGTTTTTATTGATGTTTTTTAAGATTGGCAGGCCCCCAACTCCCTTGCCTCCGGCTCGGATTATTTCCTGAGCAGTACCTATGGGGCAAAGCCAGCCACAAAAACCATTTCTGAAAAGTAGGGTTAAGAATATGAGCGTTCCAAAGAGTGCCAGGTTTAAAGCGCTGGTCTGCTTGAGATATGTACCTGTAGTTGCATAAGAGAACAGGGTTTCCAAACCTCCGAAGGGACAAAACTCTTCCACATTTCCTTCCATATAAAGAACATGCCTGAGATAAAATCTTAAGATAAACAAAAACACAATCCCCTGAGTAAGATAACGATAGAAACTAACCTTTTGATACCATTTCTTTTTAGCCTTCGCCAAAACCAGGACCTTCTTTCTTTCCAGACATACAAAGAATAATAAAAACTGCATCCTTTTTGTGATTATCATTTCAAATAAAATTATAGCATAGTTCAAATTAGAATTAAAAGTATTTTGTTTATTTAGACTTAATTTTACTCTTAATTAAGATATTAATTAAATATTAATGAAATGTTAAATTATATTATTTTTTGACTATAAAGAAGGTAATCACAAGAACATGAAGAAAAATATCTAGTAAAGATACGCTGCCTATATATAGGTTAATTAAAAACTAAATGGAAGGGGGTAGAATAGGCAGCAGTTCAGCGGTAAAGGTAAAAAAGGAGGATTAAAAGGATGAGAAAGAGTACCTTAGTGTTATTTATACTGATGAGCTTTTTAGTTGTAGGCTTGATGGCGGGCTGCGGGGGCAACGCAGCACCCGGTGGAGCAACAAATGATCCACCTGCGGCACCTCCACAGGAAATAGTTTCAGCAGGTGTAACTAAAGGATACATTCCAACCTTGCTGGCTAAAAAAGTCGATTCCATGCCAGAAATTGATGGTAATCCCGATGACCCCCAATGGAAGCAGGCAGTAGGCATAGCTAGTCATAATACTAAACTCCAAGCCATTTACACAGATACCGAAATAGCTTTAATGTATACAGTAGAAGATCCGTCAATGTCCATAGTTACTCCCGGTTGCTGGTATTATGACGGGGACAAATTTGTCCAGTGGAGAAATTATCGTGAAGAGTTAGATGATCCCGTTTATCGTAGCTGGGAAATGTATAATATGGCTTGGGAAACAAGTGACTTTGCTCTAGATGAGGGTGGTTGCAACTACATGTGTCACGAGGATGATTCTGGTGTAATGCATCACATGGTCCCTCCCGGTTCCAGT
The DNA here is from genome assembly GCA_964500905.1 of uncultured Moorellales bacterium. Classification (GTDB taxonomy): domain Bacteria; phylum Bacillota; class DULZ01; order DULZ01; family DULZ01; genus JBBAFB01. Next base: position 4,251 of record CAZCQT010000088.1, on the reverse strand, counting down.
GCTGACTTGTGGAACTTTATGTGCAAGCACGGTTTTGGTCCCGGTGCTATGCAGGTAACAGGTTCCTTACTTGGGTCTATCAGCCATTCTCAGGCTCCCGGACCTATAAGCTTTTTAGAAACAGATAGTAAGGATCCATTCCAGGTCACATCCGGAACCTTCAATTTTGTAGGTTATTTGGATGAAAGAATCCAAACCTGGCCGGATAATCCCGATTTCATGGGGACAGCCCTTGACACAGAAACTGGTAAGTATTGTACCCAGTGCCATACAACACAATGGATGGAGACATATCCATTGCAAGGAAAACCCGGCAAGATGTTATACAGAAACAATTCACTGGGACACGAAAACATGAGTATGACCGAGCCTGAATATATCAAGCTTTATCCCGAAAATTTTGCAGATGCTACATTGATTACAGAGAAGGATATCGCCGAAGGCAGAGCAGTTAAAATTGCTGATTTGTCTAAAGCCGAAGTAGAAAAAGCTTGGGCAAGATATAAAGAGCTCAATTGTCTTGTGCCTGAGATAATCTTGCAAGAACCTAGCGGTAACTTAGCCCAGGTTATGTATGGTGCCCGTTGGTCAGATGGGATTTGGACCGTTGAAATTAAACGTGCAAGGGTTACAGGTAATCCCCATGATGTCCAGTTTGATGATATCAGTAAGAGCTATTCACTGGCAACAGCAGTTTCCTTTGGTGCTGAGGGCAAGCGTGAAAGCGGTGGCTTTGGAAATGATGTAGGAATTAGGGTAATGTTAGAAAACCCAATTGAGAATTAATAAAGGCTAACTGTGTTCCTATAATGATGGGAACAGTCATAAAATGTAAATAAGGCAATATGGCTGACAGCAGGCAACAAGTTGTTTTTCTGAGCAAGAATATTTGCTGGAAGTTATGATTTAAAAAAAAATATTGACCCTCCATTACTGTCCCCACGCTTCCTATTATCTGGTATAATGAGGGAGGGAGCATGGGGACAGCTGTTTTTCCTCAACCTGAAATTTATAACACCGAGGTGAAGTCTTTGAGAAGAAAAGTTTTCTTAATTGTTTTTGCAGTGATTTTTGCTTTCTTTCTGGTAGCAGGTTGTGGCAATAAGGATCCTAAACCACCGGTAGTAGGGGAGCCGCAAGGACAACAGGAGGTGGCACAAGGAGAAGAACCTGCACAAGAGATAGCAGAACCCATGGTTTTTGTTTCCTCAGGGGATAAGTCCGGCTGTCTGGATTGTCATTCAAAAATTTCCGATGACAAGGATTATTCCTTAGCCACATCTCTGGCCTATATCGAGGAACATACGGGCGAAGCTTTGGAGGGCATAAACGATTGTATCAAATGTCATACCAGTGACGCACAATTCAGCATACAAAGAATTTTACATTCAGCTCATTACAGCGGAGGACCTGAAAACCATTTTGTCAGTAGTTATGAGGGCAGCTGTGTTCATTGTCATAAGTTAGAGCAAAATGGCAGGCTGACTGTGGCAGGGCTGGAGGAACCGGGTACGGAATTTGTGTCCATCAGTGTTGCTTCTATAGATAAGGCACCCAATGGCTGCACGGATTGTCATAAGAAAATTTCCGATGAGCAGGACTATAGCCTAAAGGCTACCGTAGCTAAAATTGAAGGACACTCTCGGGTTTATGAGGAATCCGTTACAGAATGTCAGCAATGCCATGGGGAAGGGACTTCTAAGGCCCTCAGCAGAAAGCTTCATAATGCACATCTTTTAGGGGAGCATTATCAGGAATACGGCAATAGCTGCTTAAACTGTCATGATCAAAGCAATAAAATGAAGCTCAAGGGCAGCTGATATTTTGAGAAAATTATGTCGCTAAGGTGCTGGTTAAGCAGTTTAGCGACATTTCTTTTATCGGGAATGGTTTTATCCTTTTGCTTTTCATTACCTCGGAAGTCTTATATAATGTATTTAGGATTTTGGCAATTATAAATTAATTTTCTATTAACAAAGGTTTAAAAAGTTGAATAATAGAGGTTTTTTTGATACCCTTTTGGTATTAAAGAATAATTTTGTCTGCAAAAATATCTGTTCAGGGGGTGGTAGGCTTGTCAAAGAAATTAAAGATGACCTTGGGTGCATTAGTGATTGTTGCCGCAATGGGCTATTTGATGATCACCAGCTTTAGCAGCAGTGCAGGTTTCCAGGTAAGCATTAGTGACTTGGTTGAAAAAGGCAGTAAATTTCAAGATGATTACCTGTTGGTAGAGGGTAAGGTTTTGCCGGAAACCGTTGTTTGGGATAGCACAAATATTAAGGTTGAATTTGTGGTGACAGATGGGGTTAATCAAATGCCTGTATTATTTAATGATGTAGTCCCCGATAATCTTGATCACGAAGATGGTGCGGAGGCCATTTTAAGGGGTAAATATGATCATGATGGCGGGATCTTTCGGGCGGATTCTGTTGAGACAAGATGCCCCAGCAAATATGAGGCTGCAGAAGATTAAAAAGCTTAAGATAACTTTTCTGGAATGATTCGCATCTTTCGAGGGGTGGGATTGATAGAAAATGATGGCTGATTTAGGGTTTTTAGCATTAGTAATTGCATTGTTGGTGGCAGTACTTTCCTTTGTTATCCAAGTTTTAAGTATCAAAACCGGAGACAAACGCTTTATGGAGAGCGCCAGGGGCGGTATGGGGGCCATAGCAATTTTGGTCAGTGTGTCCTCGGCGGCACTCCTTTACCTGTTGGTAACCAGTGATTTTTCTGTGCTCTATGTTTATCGCTATACCAGCTTGAGTCTTTCTCTCCTATATAAATTATCAGCCTTTTGGGCGGGCAATGCAGGATCCCTTTTGCTTTGGGCCCTTGTTTTATCTATCTATTCGGCAATAGTTGCTAATTCCAAGCAGGAACAGAATAAGAAATTAATGCCCTATGTTAATCTGGTACTGTTAATCAATAATATCTTTTTTCTGTTAGCCGTTACCTTTTTTGCAAATCCCTTTGCTCCTACCGGGGGGGCTGTAATGGATGGTCGCGGACTAAATCCCATGTTGCAAAACCCGGGAATGATTATTCACCCGATTACGGTTTTTCTTGGTTATGTGGGCTTTGTTGTTCCTTTTGCCTTTGCTATGGCAGCCTTAATTACAAAGGACTCAGGGGATTTATGGATTAAATCCACCCGGCGTTGGACGGTACTGGCCTGGTTGTTCTTATCAATAGGTAATCTGTACGGAGCCCAGTGGGCTTATACAGAATTGGGCTGGGGGGGCTTTTGGGCCTGGGATCCGGTGGAAAATGCTTCTTTCCTTCCCTGGCTGACAGCCACGGCTTTTATTCATTCCGTCATGATTCAAGAAAGAAAGGGTATGTTCAAAATTTGGAACATGGCCTTGATCATAGTTACTTATATCCTTACCTTGTTTGGAACCTATATCGTGCGGAGTGGGGTTATTACCTCAGTCCACGCTTTTGGAGTTTCTCAACAGGGTAATTTGTTTTTAGGATTTTTAACCCTAATGCTGTTTGCTTCGGTTGGTTTATTAATTTGGCGTTCCGATACTTTTAAAGAAGAAAAAGAATTTGAAAGCTATCTGTCTCGTGAAAGCAGCTTTCTTTTAAATAATTTGTTTTTAGTTGGTGCTGCTTTTGCTGTTTTTTGGGGTACTATTTTCCCCTTGGTTTCTAATTGGGTCAAGGGAGTGGCTGTCACCGTGGGACCTCCTTTTTTTAACCAAGTTGCCGGCCCTATCTTATTTACCACACTTTTTTTAATGGGTATTTGTCCGGTAATTGCTTGGCAAAAATCCAATTTTAAAAAACTGGTTAAAAGTATTTTATGGCCTTTTATTTCGTCTCTACCCGTTGTCGCTGCTGTCTATTTTGTCAAGGGAGATGGACAAATCTGGCAGCCCCTGGTTTTTGGAATAGCCGCGTTTACTGCCTTGGTTCATTTAAAGGAGATCATTAAAGGTACATTAGTCAGAAGCAAAATTCGAGGCGATTCCTTGTTTCAGGCTTTTTGGGGTTTAGTTTCCAAAAACAGAAGGCGCTACGGCGGTTATTTGGTGCATTTAGGTACAGTTTTAATCGCCTTGGCCATTGTAGGTACCATGGGCTATCCGACGGAAACTACCAAGACGGTTCAAATTGGTGAAACCATTGAAATTGGTGGCTATACCCTTACTTACCAGGGCTTGCAAGAAAAAATGTTTGAGAATAAAGGCATCGTTTATGCTGAAATGCCGGTAGTTAAGGATGGCAAACTTCTTGGCA
>CAZCQT010000087.1:0-6980 GCA_964500905.1 uncultured Moorellales bacterium | reverse complement strand
TTTTTCAACAGGGGTAATTTTATTTTTTTAAAACCCAAAGTATCTTGACGCTATCGTTACAGTCAAGTAACTTGACGAATGGTTTTGCGAATGTTAGTATATAATTAATAAAAGGAGTTGCCGCTTGTGAACGGCGGTAGGTCCGAATTACACGGTTAACCGCCTGATTTCAGGCGGTTAAGTTATTTTCTACTATTACATAGAGAAATAACCCCTATGATAACCAAGATAAAGCTAAATAGCTCAATCCATGAAACCATAGGCATCACCTCCCTTACGGGAAAATGACCAACCGCCAAACGGCAACTCCCAACAAATTATAATATAACCCATGCAAAACTGCATGGGTATTTTAATTTCATCAAACGAAGGACCACAAAGATCCCTTGGGGGACTGCCCCCTAAAGACTACATACAATATAAATTAATAGCTTAAAAAAGTGGGGGTTTTAACCGCCCCCCATGCTTTTGTTAATAGGTGGACATGGTATCTATGCTTATTGTATTTAAATTGCCGTCCCAGTTTACACTAAAATCAAAGACTTGTCCAATGTCCCTTAGTTTAAAATAATTGTTGCCATTTATTGTGTAGGAAATCATTTTTATTTCCCTACCGTCTATTAAAATTACCGATTCGTTCGGTATTGCTTTTTCGTGTTCTCCGTTCTGCCCAATCATTTCTCCGCCAATTATTGTATATGGGGTATTAGATACCAAGGAAATAGTTTCTTTAATAGAGTCCCATACGACATCAAACTTTTTTTCGGTATCTCTGAGTGAAAAAGCCAAGTCCCTCAACTTGAAATAATTGCTCCCATCAATAGTATATGCATCAAAAAGAACTTTTTTATTGTTTATTAAGACATTGGAAGCAATAGGTTTGACATTTAATGGCTTACTGCCTGTCTTGTTAAAATCATCACTAAAACTATACAAAACATCCTGTATCTCTTTGTAATCATATTCGTTATCCGTTAGAATTCCTATTTTGCCTTTGTGCTTTACCCATGCGGTACCCTCATTTAAATAACGAATATCCTCATATGGAAGAGAAAAAATTTCCTCGCCCCTGGAGTTAATAATTACATACCCCTCTTCTAAACTTGCAAGCAGTATTTCTTTTCGCAGGTCGGATGTGTCTATATAAGTATATTTTTCAGATGTCAAAGGTTTTCCTGTTTTATCCGCTAATCCATATCGCCCCCCACCAATGGGAACATAGTCAGAACATTCATCACCAGAGCACAAAGCAATATGCATTGCAATATGTGTGCTATATATTAGCAGCTCTTTGTTAAATTGCTTGGCTATGGTGTATTCTAGCGGCAAGATGATCCTTCCCTCTTTATCAATAATACCATTTTCACCAAAATCGGTAGACACCTTTGCAAAACCATCTTTAAAATCTTCAGCAACTGTATAGACATGTGGTATCACTAACTTACCGGTTTCATCTATATAGCCAAACTTCCCATCTTTTTTTCTTACAGCTGCCCGCCCCTCACTAAAGCCCCTCACTTCATCGTAAATGCATGGTACTATTTCATTACCATATATATCAATAAATCCCACCAGAAAATTATGATCTCTTATTTTAGCAAAACCATTGCGAAATGCCTTGTGGTCATTTTCATGTGGTAGTATGTCGTGGTATTTTGTTGGTATTATCTCTTTACCTGTTGTGTCGATAAAACCAAATTTAAAACTTCTTTTATTATTCTCAACCACTGAAATCCCGACCTGTGCCCTTCCCTCAGAAAACGCTTCCATAATTACATATAGCTTATCCAGTGTAGCTATGGTATTTCCTTCAATATCAATAATGGTGATTTTTTCACCTTTTTTAGCTAACGCTAAACCTTCACTAAATTCTGTGATGTAGTCGTAAACAGGAGGCACCACTTCCATGCCGTACTTGTTAATGTAACCAGATTTATCACGGCCAAACGCATCTCTTATAACAACTCGAAAAAAGCCATTTTTAGATATCTCGATTCTATCATAATTATCGAAAATTATTTCTTTCCCGTCCTTATCCATCAGCCTAGGCTTTTCAAAGGTTGTTCCAGGCTCCGCTGAGAAAAATGCTACACCTTCTTTAAATGTACTGAAACCTGGATCGTCTCGATAAGGTATAACAATATTGCCTTCCTTATCAGAAAATGCAACTTTGCCGCCTTTGTATAATCTTATTAAACCCCCCTCAAATTGTTCATATTCTAAATAATCTTCAAAAGGGGTAATCTCATTTCCGTTTCTATCTATAAAACCCGGTTTTCCGTTCTTCCATACCTTTGCTACGCCACCTTCGAATTCTGACAGTTGATCGTAAGTGTTGTCCAACCATTTAACAGTAAACCTTTCCGCAGCTGATGCCTGGCTACCGGTGGGTACTCCCATCACAAAAAAAAGGCTTAGTATTACCAACATAATAATCTTTCTCATAATAACATCCCCCTCTTTATTTTTGTGCTACTTCACAACCACGCCGTTTTTTGCTTAAACATCATTTTCTAACAAAAAGGTAGCAAGGCTGTTTTGCTCTTCTACCTTGCTAACATCTAGATTTTACATCATTTATTGTATTTGTCAAAACATCACCGCCACTGGTTTTTGTAAAGCTATACAGATTAGTGCATTTCCTAACTGTTGGAATATTATTAATCTCCTGGTGATTTCTTTGCCCGTTAAGTTAATCGTAATGCTACTGATCAGTTTGACAACCACATATTTTAAGGAGCATATGGAAAGCTGTTTTGAAAGAATAAGAGAGCATGTTTAAGTCGGGGTACATCCAATGTACACTACTTACCTTGCTGGAAAGTGACCAACCGTCAAACGACAACTCTTGCTAAATTATAAGATAACCCATGCAAATCCGCATGGGCTTTTGGAGGCTGTAATTCTTACTTCCTATGCTTCTTATCGGGCAATCTTATCCTCCACTGCAATGATACGCCTATCAAATTTTAAAATATCTTTCCACATCTCGCGAAGCTCCGCCTTCATATTTGCAACATCTTTTTGAAGCACTTTTTGCCCCTGTTCCAGTTGTTTTTGCCCCTGTTCCAATTGCCGTTGTCCTTGTTCCAGTTGCTTTTGTCCAAATCGAAGTTCTTCTTGTCCCCTTTCAAGGCTATCCAATCGCTGATGAACGGGTTGCAATTCTTCTTTTATAACTGCCCTCAACAAACCAACTAGCTCTTTATTTTCCTCCACAATTAAACCCCCTAAAGGCGTTTTATAAAATATACATTCTATAAAAGTTTAAAAATCCCTGCCATCATTTTCCCAAAAACCTACTTTATAATGAGAATATACACATGCAGAAAGTAGCCTATTTAAACACTATTTCTAAATTTGTTTTTCCTGCTTGAGTGAAAACAATTCGGTGTTGATTCCTATTGGGTAAAATAAAGCCCTATCCCTTTATTAGGGCCCTATTCTTTGGAAAAGCCCAAAAATTTTGGGAGGTTTTCGCAGTGCCTGCCTTTGTTGTCCCTGTAAAGCAAAAGAACCGCCCCCTTGTTTGACCCGCGGTTAGAATTACCTTCCTGCTTCAGCCGAATAATTGTGTGTTTGTCCATTAGATCCTTCACTCCTTAACCACCTCCGGATACAAGTATCACATATCCAGGTAGGGGTTTAAATAGTGGACCATTTTTCAACCGGATTTAGCTTCAAAAGTGGACCGTTTTTAGACTAACACAAACACCCGAAGTTGGCTATTGACCAAAGCAACCCCTATTTATATAATAAACTTAGAAACAAATACTGCTTGCCATAAAGGATGTTGTCAATGAGATATAACGTGGTTAAGGAAGCACTGGAAAAACAAATCCTAATCAAAGAAGGGACCAACACTTACGAAACGGTTCACAATAAACATGACAAAGGCTACAAATACTTACTATCTGCCAAAAAAATATTCCTGCAGCTAATCCAAACCTTCATCAAAGAAAAATGGGTAGACCAAATAAAAGAGCAAAACATCCTACATATAGACAAATCCTTTGGACCGCCTGCCCTAGCTTCAAAAAATACCAACTAGCCGGTGATGTCTTCGCCCCTTATATTTTAGATTTTAGCTACTTTCTCATAGACATAAATCGATATACCGAAAAAGAACTGCTGGATATTGCAAACCTGGTTGCAACCGTCTTTTTACTAGATCAAAAACAAGATGAGCAGCAATTATTAAATAGATTAAAAGCACTGCTGAATACAATTAAAAAGTTAACCCCGGAGGAGCTTAATCTTTTAAAAAACTGGCTTATAAATATAGTGCCAAGTAAAGAGCCGGGGATATTGGATGAATTAAAAAATATAATCTCCCAGACGGGAAAGGAGGCAGGGGAAATGATATCTAATTTAGAGTTGTCAATAACGGAAGCGTTGGAAAAGAGAGAGATTATTGGTATGGAAAAAGGTATGGTGAGAGGTATGGTGAGAGGTTTAGAAAAAGGTAAATACGAAGGGTTATTGCTGGCAGCCAAAAACCTTATGCAGTTGGGCATACCAAGAAAGCAAATCTCCCTTGCAACTGGTCTTAACGAAAAAGATCTGGACAAATTAGCCGAAGAGCTGGAAAATTAAAACTCATAATATTTGTCAAACTAAAACAACACAAAGGAACCATCCCTTTGTGTCTGCGGCCTTGATTAACTATTTAGTTAGCACCTGGTACTACACAAAAGGACCGTCCCCCTGTGTTCCCCTACACAAAAGGACCGTCCCCCTGTGTTCCCTTTTTATATTTCTGCCATGCATGTGTCTCTTTACTTTTGCAATGTTTATTTTAATATTTTAATAAAAAAAGAACCAACCCCGATGGGGTTGGTTCTTTGGTACATCAAACAATAAACAATTTTTGATTAGGGCTTATAAATAACTATCAGCTTATAGATACCTTTTTCAACAGCACTATCAGCATCAAAAGCACCACCGTTATTTACCCCGGTTAACACGCGCACATAGTCATCACGAGCAACACGATTAACCACTTTTGGTCCTGCCTGACCATCTGTGATATCAATAATAACTGTATCTTTATCAATACCAAAGGTACGTGCCCCAACAGTTACAAAATCATTACTGGAAGCTACAACTCTACCCTGGATTAGTGGGTAATTCCCAGCAACCACATCAGTATATACGTATGAAGTTATACTATTAATCTTTCCACCAGACAAAGTAAAGGAAACGATATCATTTTTCGCTGCCGTCGAAACACTGGTATTGTAACGTACCTTTTCGCCGCCAACCATAACATCATAGAAATTGCCCTTGGCATCTGTTCCCTTGCCAGCAATTACACCAATCTGTTGTCCGGAAGACAGTACTGCATTAACATATATGGCTGACAACCTATTGTTTCTGCCCACTTCCATCTGAGCAACTGATACAAGGTTCGCATCGATTGCTTTTTTGAGAGTATCCCAAGAACTTACTACATATTCAGTTGCACTTTTATCAGCAATAATTACAGTACCGTCAGTAACAGTGTACCAGTTGCCGCTACCAATTTCAACAGCATTACTTCTGTATTGACCTTGGGCAATGTTACCAGCAGCTCCAACGTTCACAATGTTTTCAATTTCTCCATCCGAGTTTAAATTGTACTTTACAAGACTATTGGAGGTAATGGTATTTATGCCAGTATCATCAGTGAAATCCTTATCAACAGGATAGTCAACTTTTTTACCATCTGCTGTGAAAATAGTAATTCTTTCGCCTCTGTATCCATAATCGGTGCTGTTGCTACTATCATACGTGCTCAATGCTATACCAAATAGGTCACTTCTTGAACGTTCACCTGAAATTAAAACAGCTAGTTTCCCACCTGGTGATAACATATACTGCACATCTTTTCCTACAAAATCAGCATCAATAGCTGCATCGGTGGAATTTACGAGCACACCACCAAATGCATCCCAAGTCTTGCCATTATCGCCGGAAAACATGTTGTAATTATTCATGGTGTATTTGACATCGTCAATATAAACATTACTGTTAGCTGCACCCTTTGCCGTGTTGGGTACAAGTTCATATTCAGTCACTGTGCCTGATTTAATCTCATTACTTGCGATAATCAGTGCGGCTGCACCACGGTTACCATAAATATAGAACAAGTCGCCTTCTTCTAGATCGCTATAAGGCACTACCTTGCCATTCTTAACCACTATTACCTGATCTGAACTTTCTTTCTTGAAGCTATGCCTTACTTCACCAAAGACACTGTTTCCGTCAATTTCCTCAATAATATCTCCATTTGTGTAAGAGTATACGAAAACATGCTCAACTTTACCCTTACTGTTAAACACGCCTACTACCTTATCGGCATAACCGGGGGGGATTGGTTTCTTCACAAAACTGCCAGGACCCGCAGCCATCAAAAGAGAACTAACTGACTCTTCTTCAGGGAAGTAGGTAATATACTTGTTATAGCTTCCATCACCATTCGCAAGAACATCAATCATTACCTCATCTGCCCAGTCATAAGTCATCATAGCAACCCCGGGAGGCCCTAAGGTAACTGTACCATCATCGTTTATGGAAGCGGCTCTAGGAGGGCTGACCCACTCATCAGTCTTTTTTGCCCCCAGGTAAGTGAGTTCCCCATCATCATTGAGAACATAGTCAACTCTGCTACCGAGCAATCCAACTAAATCGTCTGCACCAGTAATAATTGCGTTAGAGGCTACAGAAACAAAGCCTCTTTGTAGAAAACCGCCAGTCTTGGTTGTTTCGTTAATCTTTAGGCTGGTACCTCTTTTACCATCCCATTTGATGTCTACTACCAAACCTTCTTTAACTGCTCCTTTAAAGCTGTTGCCAACCAATTTGACTCTAACTCCGTCAACAACTTTATCGACAAAAATTTCGTCGCTTTTCAGCCATTCAACCATATGGGTATCCAAGGCTCTTTCTGTTAGCATAAATACAGGTCCGCGAACAGCATTTTCGTAGGCACCAAAATC
>CAZCQT010000086.1:0-6990 GCA_964500905.1 uncultured Moorellales bacterium | reverse complement strand
TACCTAATTAGAATTAGGTAAAAAATAATATATCAGTTTTGTAAAATGTCGAATAGCAGGCAAAATCAGCAAAGAACAAACAACATTATAAAAGGTATGAGAGTTGGCAATTTGTCTGGATAAATCGCTGGCACCCCAGCTCATAAAATCAGCAAAGAGATTAATAAAGGGGAAAAAAATTAAAATACCAAAACTGTTTAGCAACAGGTGAGCAAGAGCCAACCGTTTGCCATCAAGGTTTCCAGTACTGGAAGCAATTAAGGCAGTACCGCATGTTCCCAAATTACTCCCCAGTATAATAGCAATTGCATTGGTTAAAGGAATGAAGCCTTGTTCTCCAAGTACAATAGTTAACCCAATAATAGCAGAGCTGGATTGGAAGATAGCGGTAATGACTATGCCCGTTAAGAGTGCCAAAAAATAGCTGTCGCCAAGAATTTTAAACCATCCCAATAATGATGAAGATTCTTTAATGGGAATGAAGGTGTTTTCAAAGATATTCAGTCCTAAAAAAATGAGACTGAGACCTAACCCCACTTGCCCTAATGCCCTCACCTTTGGCAATGGAATGAGACATAATATAGCTAAAGGCATTAACAACCAAGGGTTAAAGGAAGGGAGATTAAAGGCTATTATTTGTGCTGTAATTGTAGTGCCTATGTTTGCGCCTAAAATAATGCCAATTCCCTGGGGTAGATTCATTAATTTACTGTTAATTAGCCCGATGGTGATCACCGTAATGACGCTTGAAGATTGGACAAGTGCTGTACTGACGGCACCTGTGAGTAATGCATAAAAGGGTGTGGAAGTAAAGAAGCTAACAGCCTTTCGCAAAGCTGTTTGTCCTAAAGCTTCCAATCCTTTAGGCATAATAGTGATGCCAATTAAAAGTAAAGCAACTCCTAAAATAGTCATTAACATGGGAATGGACATATTTTTCTCCTTGTTTTGATTTTTGGGTTTAATTAATGTATTGCAGTAAGTTCGAGAAATATGCTAAAATTGAGAAGGAGTTCACGAGTAGTCACCGAATATATACACTTATTACCCTAATTTTAACCGGGGTTATTTGGTGCTAGTAAAATAGCATCTTAATATTTTTAAATTATTAAAAAATTTTGAAGAGGGGGATAGTATGAGAAATGTAGAGCTTGTTTCCGCTTTAGATGGCAGCAACGACTTTTTAACTAAGCTTAGACTAGATAGTGGAGTCGATGTGCTGGATTGTTATCAATGTGGTAAATGTTCAGCAGGTTGTCCTCTCAATAGAGCGATGGATTATACTCCGCACAAAATAATGCGGTTTCTTCAGCTTGGATTGGAAGAAAAAGCTCTTTCGGCGGAATCTATTTGGGTTTGTGTTGCTTGTGACACTTGTTATGCAAGGTGTCCAAAAGGGGTTAATGTTCCAAAAGTGATGGAAGCATTGAGAATTGAAGCTAAGAAAAGAAAGAAAATTTCTGTTAAAACGGTGGATATTTTCAGCAGTTCATTTTTGTGGGCCGCCGAAAACTTTGGTAGGATACCGGAGGCATTGTTAATTGTCCTGTTCAACGTAAAGTCCATGCAATTTTTTAAAGATGTGCCTTTAGCACCGACCCTGCTTTTAAATGGAAAGGTGCATGTATTTCCAAAAAGGGCAAAGGGCCAAAAAATGGCGAAGAAAATCTTTGAAAATTGTCGTCAGATGGGGGGTAGTCTTGAATGAGATATGCATACTATCCCGGTTGTTCCTTGGAATCTACCGGTATAGAATACAATATGTCCACAAAAATAGTAGCAAAGCATTTGGGAATAGATTTGTGGGAGATTCCTGATTGGATTTGCTGTGGAGCCTCTGCGGCTCATGCCTTGGATCCCCTTCTGGGAGTGGCATTGCCTGCTTATAATCTGGCCATTGCAGAAAAAGAAGGATTGGATGTGGCAGTCCCTTGTGCCGCTTGCTATAACAGAATGAGGGGAGCCGAGGTAGCTGTTGAAGGCTCTAAAAAAACTCAAGAAAGGGTTTCTCAAGCCATAGAGGTGGATTATCAGGGGAAAACAACTACTTTCTCATTGTTGGATATTTTGGCTAACAAGGTAGATCCCGAATTAGTTAAATCTCAAGTAATCAGACCCCTTACAGGGTTGAAGGTTGCCTCGTATTATGGATGCCTGTTAGTTCGCCCCATAGGAATTACCGGTTTTGATGATGCGGAAAATCCTATGAGCATGGATCGATTAATAGAAGCTTTGGGAGCCGAGCCGGTACCTTGGTCCTTTAAAACCGAGTGTTGCGGTGCAGGCCATACCACCTCCTTATCTAAGGATGCAAATTTACTTTTGCAAGACATTTATGACGACGCTAAGCGAAATGAGGCAGATTGTTTTTCGACTGCCTGCCCCTTATGTTTTTTGAACTTGGATATGAGACAGAAAGGGGTAGAAAAAGCATTTAATAAGCAATATGGCTTACCTGTCTTTTATATTACCGAATTAATGGGGTTAGCCTTTGGTTATAGTCCTAAGGAATTGGGGCTTCCCAAGCATTTTGTGGACGGTCTACCATTATTAGAAGGTAAGGACCTGCTTAGACATCCTGCTACAAGGAGGGAAGAAGCGTGAAAAGGGTAGGAGTTTTTGTCTGTCATTGTGGAACAAATATTTCCGCTACAGTAGATGTTAAAAAGGTTTCGGAAGTGGCAGGGGAACTAAAAGATGTTGTATATCATACAGACTATCTTTATATGTGTTCCGAGCCGGGGCAGGAGCTGGTCAAAAAGGCAATCAAGGAGCATAATCTAAACGGCGTGGTGGTATCTTGTTGTACCCCCAGGTTACACGAACCAACCTTTCGTAAAGCATCTAATGATGCGGGCATGAACCAGTTTCTGTGTGAAATTGCCAACATTAGGGAGCAATGTGCTTGGGTTCATAAGAATAAAGAGGTGGCCACAGCAAAGGCCATCGATTTGACGAGGGCGGCGGTGGCAAAGGTTACAAAAAATGAACCTTTGACAATGGAAAGTATTCCGGTGGAACATCGGGCCTTGGTTATTGGCGGAGGGATTGCCGGTATGCAAGCGGCCATTGATATAGCTGATTCAGGCTATGATGTGGTCCTAGTTGAAAAAGAACCTTCTATTGGGGGAAATATGGTTAAACTGGATAAAACCTTTCCCACTTTAGATTGCAGTGCCTGAATTAGCTCACCCAAAATGGTTGCTGTGGCACAGCATCCTCGTATAAAGTTAATGACTTATTCAGAAGTGGAAGAAGTGGGCGGCTATGTAGGGAACTTTGAAGTTACCATACGTAAAAAGGCTCGCTTGGTGATTGAAGATAAATGTACAGGTTGCGGTATTTGTACAGAAAAATGTCCTTCGAAAGTGCTTGAAAGTGAATTTGACTATGGCTTGGGACCTAGAAAGGCAATTTATACACCTTTCGCTCAGGCTGTTCCCAATATACCTGTTTTAGATAAGGACAATTGCCGTTTATTCACAAAGGGACGTTGCGGTATTTGCCAAAAGATGTGTCCTGCGGATGCCATTGACTATGAGCAGCAAGATGAATTAATTACTGAAAAATTTGGGGCCATTGTTATGGCAACGGGATATGACCTCTTTCCATGGGAGGAGGCCTATGGTGAATATGGTTTTGGTAAATATAAAGATGTGATTACGGGTATGCAATTTGAAAGAATGTCCAATGCTTCCGGTCCCACAGGGGGACATATTCGTCGTCCCTCGGATGGTAAAGAGCCCAAGAATGTAGTTTTTATTAAATGCGTTGGTTCCAGAGATCCGGAAAAAGGAAAGACTTACTGTTCCAGAGCTTGTTGTATGTATACCGCAAAACATGCTCACCAGGTTATTGATAAAATTGAGGGTTCCAAAGCCTTTGTCTTTTATATGGATGTCAGAACCCCTGGCAAGGCTTATGATGAGTTTTATGAAAGAAGTGTCAGCGAAGGTGCAATCTATGTCCGAGGCAGAGTTTCCAAGATTTATCCTAAGGCGGATAAGCTGGTTGTCAAGGGTGAGGACACCTTGTTGGGAATGCCCTTGGAAGTCGAAGCTGATCTAGTTGTTTTAGCTACAGCTATGATTCCGGCAGAAGGTCATCAAAGCATTGCCAAAAAAGTAGGCATTTCCATGGATAAAGACGGCTGGTTCCAAGAAGCACATCCTAAGCTCCGTCCTGTAGAAACTTTAACTGCAGGTATTTATTTGGCTGGTGCTTGTCAAGGGCCTAAAGATATTCCTGATACAGTCAGTCAGGCCAGTGCTGCCGCAGTTAAAGTTGCAGCCCTGTTTTCGCAAGAAAGAATGGCCACAGATCCCCAGGTGGCGGCAGTTGATAATAACCGCTGCTCAGGCTGCGGCTTATGCGTTCCCACTTGCCCATATAAAGCCATTACACTGGTTCCGCTTCAAGAGCGGGTTATGGGTAAAACCATTGAGAGACTGGTAGCCTCAGTTAACAAAGGCCTGTGTCAAGGCTGTGGTAACTGCAATGTAGCCTGCCGTTCCAGTGCTATTAATGTGAAGGGCTTTACTGATGAACAAATTTTAATGGAGGTGGATGCTCTGTGTCTGTAGAACAAAAACAAGGTTCTGACTGGGAACCTAAGATCGTTGCTTTTACCTGTAACTGGTGTGCATATGCCGGTGCAGATTTGGCAGGATTAAACCGCCTCCAGTATCCTCATAATGTCAGGCTGATCAAGGTTCCTTGCTCAGGCCGGGTAAATCCTCAGTTTGTATTAAGGGCTTTTCAAAGAGGAGCAGATGCTGTTTTGGTGTCCGGCTGACACCCTGGTGACTGTCACTATGCTAGTGGCAATTACTTTACCAGGCGTCGCTATCTTTTAATGCAGAGGATGTTGGAGTTTATTGGTATTGATCCGGAACGTTTTCAGGCTCGCTGGGTATCCGGTTCTGAAAGCGTAAAATTTGCAACAGTTATTGAAGAATTAACAGAACAGATTAGGCCGTTAGGCCCTAACAGGAAGTTGAGGGATGGCGAATGAATCAACAGACTGCTAGGATGAGAGAAATTGCTAAAGAGTTGTTGGAAAACAAGGAAGTAGAGATGGTAATCGGCTGGGAAAAGGGAACCTTTTTCTATAATTCAACCCCGGTTTTTATTACCAAGGCGGAGGATGTTGATAAGCTGATTTGGGATGAATATTGTGCAGTTAACTTTGCCAAGCTTTTGATGGATTATCGTTATCTGGATGGCAAAGTTGCCGTTTTTGTAAAGGGCTGCGATGCCAGAGGCGTTAACCGCCTTATTCAAGACTTGGTAATTAAAAGGGAAAAGGTTTACTTGATTGGGATGCCCTGTCCGGGTATGAAGGATGCAAAAGCAGCTGCCAAATTAGGTAAAGAAAAGGAAGCGGAGGTACCGCTGGAAAGCAAATGCTTATATTGTACCCACCCCAATCCAGTGATCTATGATGTATTAATAGGTGAAGAGGTGCCTGTTGAAGTAAGAGAGGATCGTTTCGCTCGCATTAAAGAATTCGAAGAAAAAAGCTCTGAAGAAAAAGCACAATTTTGGGCTAGTCAGTACGATCGTTGCATTCGTTGTTACGCTTGCCGCAATGTGTGTCCCGCCTGCAACTGTCGTTCCTGTGTTTTCGATCAGGATCAGGATTGGCTGGAAAGGGCGGTAGATCGCTCGGGAAACCAGTTTTATGGTTTGGTGCGAGCATTTCATGTGGCGGGGCGTTGTGTTGAATGCGGAGAATGCGAAAGAGCCTGTCCTATGGGAATACCCATAATGCTTTTGAAGCACAAAATCTCCAAGGATATTAATGAATTATTTGGCGAATATGAAGCCGGACTCGATCCTGAAGGTGATTTACCTTTGGGAATGTACAAAACCGATGATCCGGACGAATTTATGTAGGGAGGAGGAAAGCCATGAAAAGTTTAAGCAAAGCTAATTTACCGCAGTTTTTGGAAACCCTTAATCAAAGCTCTCGGGTATATGTGCCCGTGGTTGTGGATGGCACCTCCCGGTTTGTCCCTTGGGAGAAGGATGCCGAACTGGTTCTGAATAAAAACAGTAATATACCGCCCAAATACCTGTTTTTTCCTCAAACTGAAGATTTGTACGGTTATAAAATCTATAAGCAAAGCGGGGAAAGAACAGAGCTTCCCTCAGAAACGGGGCCTTTTGTCGTTTTCGGCATTCGTCCCTGCGATGTATATTCCTTAGAAGTCTTAGATGATATTTTTCTGACGAAGGGCTATGAAGATGCTCATTATAAGCAAAAAAGGGAACAAGGGCTGCTTATTTCTCTGGGATGCTTGGAGCCCGAAGCTACCTGCTTTTGTGAATCCTGGGGGATTAATCCTACAAATGCACCGACAGCAGACATCATGATGTTGGATGGCGGTGAACAATTTTTATTAAAAGCTCAAACAGAAGCCGGGCAAAAGGTGTTAGATGCCCAGGCCGGTCTTCTGGGTGAGTTCCGGGGAGAACCGCCTGTAGGAAAACCGTGTACCTTGACAGTGGAAACAAAGGGCCTGATGGAAAGGCTTCAGCCCATGTTTGAACACCCTGTTTGGGATGAAATTTCACGTAAATGCATCAATTGTGGTACCTGCACCTATCTTTGCCCCACTTGCTATTGCTTTGATGTTTTAAATAGAACAAGGGGTGAAGAAGGAATAAAATATCGTTGCTATGACTCATGTATGTACCCTGAATACACCTTGATGGCCGGAGGCCATAATCCTCGTCCTACCAAGAAGGAAAGGGTAAGACAAAGATTTTTGCATAAGTTTCAGTATATACCCGAGCGTTATGAGGGCCAAATAGGTTGTGTGGGTTGCGGGCGTTGTATAGTGAAATGTCCTGTTAATTTGGATATTTCTAGGGTAATCAATCGCTTATGGGAGGTGGAAGCGGATGTGTAATTGTGATGATAATCATGAAGCTAGCCCATTGCTGCCGGTTGTTGGCAAGGTAATCAAAATCGTGGAGGAAACA
>CAZCQT010000085.1:0-7156 GCA_964500905.1 uncultured Moorellales bacterium | reverse complement strand
GAGGGAAAGATGTGAAAGCTTTTCTTAAAGAATTGCGGGCTTGTTTGGAAGGACTCTGGGAAAAAATCAAAATACAGCTAAATTCCTTGAAATCATCACCCAAATTACCGGCAGCAAACCAAAGAGATTTGATTATAATAGCTGAAGCAAAAAGAGCCTGGCAGGATTCTATCAGTTTTTTTCAGGAAGTAACTGAGCCTGCCTTAATAGATTTTGCTATTTACCATATGGAAGCCGAGGAAAAAAGAATGGTGCATTTAATCAGGCAAATGGGACAAAAATATCCGGAAGGAATTTGGCGAATGGAAGGCAGTATGGAGGGGTAGTTTTGATAGACTTTACACAAATCATTTTTGCCGTGGGTTTTTTGCTTGTTTTAATTTATTTAATCAGCCGAATATTATTAAAGCCTTTGAAATTGATCTTTAAGCTGCTGATAAATTCTGTTTTCGGTTTAATGCTTCTTTGGGGTTTTAACTTTATCGGCGCATTGTTTCACATTTTAATTCCTATTAACATACCAACCGTATTGATTGCAGGCTTTTTAGGTCTGCCGGGACTGATATTGTTAATTATTCTTCAATTTATTTTATAATCGCCAACTATACTAACCGCCATCGGCGGTTTTTTTAATAAAATAAACAGTACGGTGCATAATAAGCCTATAAGCCTAAGGAGACGAAAAAATGAACGGTAAACCTATTGAAGGAGAAAAAAGAGTTTTTATGACGGGTAATGAGGCCATCTGCTGGGCTGCTCTGGCGGCCGGAGCGGATATTATGTACGGTTATCCCATCACCCCTCAAAATGAAATAATGCATAGCTGGAGCAGAATGGCCCCTGAATACAATAAAAGCTTTCTGCAAACGGAAGATGAGTTATCTGCGGGTTTTTGCTGTATTGGTGGTATTCTAGGGGGCAAAAAAGCCTTTACCGGCACTGCCGGTCCAGGTACGGTTTTAATGCAAGAACCCCTATCCATGTCCGAAATGATGAGGCTTCCCATGGTAACAATTATTTGCCAAAGGGGAGGCCCTTCCACCGCCACCGTTATTTACTCCCAACAGGAAACAACCTTAACTTGTTTTGGCGGCAATGGGGAAGGCTATCGCATAGTCTATTCCACTGCCGGACAGCAAGATTTGTTTGATTATACCATCAAGGCATTTAATACCGCTTGGAAATACCGTTTCCCCACCTTTATATTGGGGGATGGCTACCAATCGAAAATGCGTGAGCCTTTAACCATTTACGATCCGGAGCTAAGGGGCATACAAATGGCGGATACTACGGTGTTGATGGGCGGGGAGGGTATACCCGGTCAAGAAAGGGAGCCGATACATCTCAGAAATACATATAATATGGAGGATGAGCTCTATCAAGTAGTTAAAGAGATGGATGAGGAATATAAGCGAATTGCTCCGGCGATAATTGAATACCAAGCCTATGAAAATCATGATGCAGAATTGATAATTATAAGCCATGGCATAGTTTCCAGAGCAGTGAAGGGAGCAGTGGAGTTGTTAAGGCAAAAGGGTTTTAGAGCAGGTTATTTTCGCCCTATTACCCTGCGTCCCTTTCCTGGGGAGGAACTTAGAAAAGCCGTTTCAAAAGCAAACCTAATTCTGGTTGCAGAATCGGCAATGGGCCAATTAGCGAATCTTGTTAAAAAAGAACTATATGGATTGGCCGTCCCCATTACAGGTTATTTTCGCCCCGGTGAGGGGATTACAGTGGAAGAAATAGTTGAAGAGGCTCAAATAAAAATGGGCTGGAAGGAGGCTATTTAATGACAGCCTTACCCCAACCTGCAATGCCCGCTATATGGCGTTCGGAAACAAAACCCCATAAATTCTGTCCCGGCTGCGGACACCCTTTGGTACTGAAGGTTTTGGGGGAAGCTATAGAAGAATTGCAAATAGAAGGCAAAACTATTTTTGGCTGTGATATTGGCTGCTCATTACTGGCTTGGGACTTTTTTAATCTTGATACAGTGCAAACCCATCATGGTAGAACCACCCCGGTAATGGTAGGGCTGAAAAGAGCAAGGCCGGATTTAATCGCTATTGCCTATATGGGTGATGGAGGAGGATATGCTATTGGCTGTCAGCACTTGGTTAATTCGGCAATCAGAAATGAAAAGATTCTGGTTGTTTTAGTAAATAACACTCAATATGCTATGACGGGGGGGCAAATGGC
The DNA here is from genome assembly GCA_964500905.1 of uncultured Moorellales bacterium. GTDB lineage: Bacteria > Bacillota > DULZ01 > DULZ01 > DULZ01 > JBBAFB01. The sequence goes on along the minus strand of CAZCQT010000085.1, from coordinate 4,957 downwards.
TCCCACTACCTTGCCAAATCAAAAAACCGAAACCAGTGCTTATGGCAGGGATCCCCACAATACGGGCAAGCCAACCTTGGGCCCAGAGATGATTAGAATCATTGCTCCCAAAGAGGCCTATGTAGCCAGAGGCACCGTATCAAGACTGCCTCAGTTAAAGCGTTATCTTAAAAAAGGCTTAGAAAATGTGATTTCCGACAGGGGCTTTGCTTTTGTTGAGGCTTTGTCCCTTTGCCCTACTAACTGGAGAACTAATGCGGAAGAGACCTGGCGGTTTTTAGAAGAGGATATGCATAGTCAATTTCCGGTGGGAGAGCTTACTCCCCCTGGGGAGGGGGCGGATAAATGAGCCTGCCAATTAAAATTGCTTTGGCCGGGGAAGGGGGCCAAGGGGTTCAATCCATAGCAATGATCTTGGCCGAAGCTGCTTTTGATAACGGCAAGGAAGTTATTTATATACCAAACTTTGGTGTTGAGCAAAGGGGCGGGGTTTCCATCGCTTTTGTTCAGATTGCCGATGTTCCGATTGCTGCTCCAAAGTTTAAGACAGGGGATATTGTGGTTGCTTTAAGTTCGAGAGCCTGCGAACGCACAAGTATTTATGCAGACCGGGAAACCCTCTTTGTTTATGATTCCAGTAAGGAGGAGGCTGTTGAATCTTTGCCGGGGAACGCAAAAAGGTTGATTCCTGTTCCTGCGGTTAAGCTGGCTAAAGAAGAACTGCACCCGCGAGTTTTTAACATGATTATCTTAGGGACTATTTTGGGATTGGAACCTATTATCAGTCAAAAACAGGCAGAGGAGGCAATTGAAAAAAAGCTGGGTTATAAATTTCAGCAAAAGCCGGAACTGCGGGAGTTAAATTTTAAGGCTCTGTCCAGGGGTATTTCGTTGGCTCGGGAGCTGCTTTAGGAGGTAAGGAATGTCGGTTGCTTTTAAACCCAGTGTGTATGAAGATGGGGTGGGGATCTTTTATTTATATCCAGCCTTATGTAAGGGCTGCGGCTTGTGTATTGAAAAATGCCCCGTTGATACCATTGGCTGGGCTGATACCTTAGGGGTCTTTGGTACCCCAACGGTAGAACCCGGGCATGGGGAGCCTTGTATTGCCTGTAAGCTTTGCCAATTTGTCTGCCCCGACTGTGCAATTTTAATCGAAAAAATCAGACCAAACAAGAAACAGGTTTAGGCAAATAAAATTGAAAACAGCTCCGGATCTGATCCCAACAATACTAACGGGTTCATTTTTCGAGCTTTTTCAATGATGTGATACTTCAAAAGAAGAACCCCTCTCTTTAGAAGGAAGGGTTCTTCTTTTATGATGAAAGGAGGGTAAAATACTAGGGTTTCATCCTGAAATTGCTATTTTTCCTCATTCAAACTTAACATTGCCATCCTTATCAATGCTGATGTTGTTGTCTAATATAATAATTTGGGTGTAACCATCCGCTTTAAAGTGAGCCTGGGCTACCTTGGCTCTTTTGCCCACAGCACAGTGGACCAGTACTAAAGCATCCTTATCGGGAATTGCCTTGGCGAAGGCTTCCATAGTGGCTTTGTGATCGACAGTTAATTGATCCCTTACTCCGAAATTAAGGGCCCCTTTAATATGACCTTCATCATATTCGCTCTTATCTCTGGCATCAACTACATAATAATCCTTGCCAATATCCCCCACCATTTTAGCTTGCCATGCTTCCGGTTTTAATTGTTCCGCATTAGCAGTTATTTTGGCTGCTCCGATATAACCCTTGCTGTCAAAGGCAGTCCAGCCATCCAGCCCAAATACATTGGTAAAGCCTTTTTCAGTAAATTTGGCAATATTGGCCTTAACCCGTCCGCCGGATTTGCAATGTATTAACAAAACAGCATCTTTAGGCACCATTGCCAGTTTTTCGTCAATAATATCCAGTTCCCCTTTGGATAGAGTCTCGTTAGCATCTATATTGATAGAACCTTCTAATGCTTTTTCCATTTTAATTTCATCAGATGTGCGGAGGTCAATGACATAGTAATCGCTGTTAATAGTACCTACCATTTTTGCTTTCCAAGCATCCCATTCCAGTATATTGGCACTGGGCTCTGGCGTAGGAGCAGGTGCCGGTGCGGGAGCGGGAGCCGGTGCAGGAGCCGGTGCAGGGGCGGGTGGCGTTGCTGCCGGCTGAGAACAACCGGACAATAAAGCAAGAGTTAGCAATAGAGCCATCAAGAGAGTAGTTGTTTTGGACATTCTAAACCTTTTAAATATCATTTAATTTGCCTCCTTAAGGTGTTTTTTATATATAAATTAACTTTTGGAGTTAATTTATATCGGGATGGAGTTTGTATTCAAAAGTTGCTGCAATTTTGAAATAGCATAAAGATAAAAATCTGAATCCCCGGCCTTTTGCAAAGCTTCGGAAAAACCCGGCAGCCAATCTAAATGGTCTTTAAGAAAGTCATCGGCTTCACGATCCATGCCCTCTATATGAAGGAAAGCATAGATTTCCAGCAGGATTGCTAAATGATCCGGTACCCCTTCATATTCCTTTGGTATTTCCAAAGCCAGGGTTTCCAACAGGTATTTAATATGAAGGGCGGAATCCCCCATCAAATAGCCGAGTTGGTTTTTATGGGGCAATTGGTAGCTTTGATCCTTTGTCCAAACCTTATAGACCGATTCTACCGGCGGTGCAAAGGGCTGTTTTTTGCCTAAAAAGCAATTATTATAATTCCGCACAAAGTCATTAAAGCCATTTGCTTTGGCATGAAAAGCTGTATTCAATGGTGTACCCGCCAAGTGACCTAGCCTTTTTATTTCTTTGTCAAAGCCACCGCTTGTAATATTTTCATAAAGGGTTCTCTCCGGAAATTTAAAGAGCTCCGCAAACAGCTGCAGTAATTCAGCATAATGGCTTTTACATGCTTGAAGGGAACCCTTGATTTCTTTAACATCTTTACTAGACATTTGCTGTTTCCCCAACATTTTTTATTTTTACTTTGGTTGGGGTAGGCTGAATTGCTGTGGGTTTGTTCATTGTTTCCTCAACCCAAAGGGCATGGTGATCCTTGGCCCAATCCAAATCAACATAACCGCTTAGCATCCCATTAATACTTTCCTTGGATCCGGGATGGATTAAAGCCAGATAAGCATGGGCGGCTACTACCCCACTTAAAGCTAAGGCAGCAAAGGAATGAATAATATGTGCCCAGCCGGTAATGGCGGGGGAGAATAAACCCAACAGCATGATCCAACCGCTAATTCCAATAACAATGGTGCCAAAAATTTGTAAAATGGAATTAATTTTTTCTCCTCCGTTAAACTTTCCCTGTTTGGGTGTATCCGCTTTTAATCCGAAGAATATTTTCGGAAATGCAGCCACAAATTTAACATCTGCCTGGGTCCAGTGGATACAGTCATAAATCCAGCGTTTTACATTGTCCCAAGAGAAGAGTATTAACAACAATATCGGTCCGAAGGTTAATATATAGGCAAGAATGTGGTGGAGTTGGGAAAATAATTTTAACCCGCTTGCACCGATTAAGTTGCCATAGCCTTTGAAAACCAGGGATGAACCGGTAATCAATAAAAGTGTGAATGAAATAGCTTGCACTCCGTGGCCCAGTCGGGAGCCGAGACTAAAACGCAAAATCTTGTTGTTTTTAATTTGTTTAGCCATTTTTGCTGCTCCTTTCTATGATTTTATTCGTAACTACCCCGGTGGCAATGGCCGCCGCAGCCAGGCCTAAAATTCCCTTACTGGCAGGCTGACTGATATTTTTTAAGACACCCAGGTAAGCCGGGTTGACGCATTCCGGGGGTAAAACATCCTTGCTCATCTCTCTCGGAGGAACATAGTACATGCTGGTGCCTTTAATGTTAGTAGCACCTAGGGCAATAATTTGTTTAGAGATTTCACTGTTGGGATCTGACAAATCTCCAAAAATGCGGACTTCACTCATGCAAGTGGAGACACAGGCCGGAGTATCGCCGTTAGCTACATGTACGGCACAAAAACTACATTTTTCCGGTATCCCTTCCCGGTTGATAACCCGAGCCCCATAGGGGCAGGCAGATATGCAATATTTGCAACCGATGCATTTTTCAGCATCAATCAAGACAATGCCATCCTCCCTTTTATAAGTGGCACCGGTAGGGCAAACAGTTTGACAAGGAGGAATATGGCAATGCTGGCATTGTACCGGAACAATGACTCTTTTTAAATCAGGATATTTACCTTCCATGTGTTCCTCCAGCCAATTAAAATTCATTTCGGGTTCCAAAGACCATTGCATCTGGCAGGCTATGCGGCAAGCATTGCAGCCGGTGCATTTATTGGGATCAATTAGCATTCCGTATTTAGCCATTCTTATTTACCTCCCTTGCTGATAGTAACAATGCATTCCTGCCCCATTACATGTCCTGTTTTTTCATCTACCCTGGCAGGGATAAAATCATTATAGTTAACACCCTGGTTGTACCCATTAACAAGTTTTTCGGAAAAGGTTCCATAGGTGGAGGGCAGCCAAACACATTCAGGATGCAAACCCTCGGTTACATGAACCTTAACCTGTTTTGTTGCTATTTCACTTTTAACAGTTACAGTATCACCTTCGGAGATATTAAGTTTTTGGGCTCTGTCAGCGTTCATCCACATGAAAGTCCCGTTTTTCTCTTTTGTAATCGCCATTAAATAAGGATTATTAGTTGTCATAATGTGAGAGTGCCAGGGCTGCTTACCGTGAATGAGGCGGAACTCATTGGCTTCTGCCGGCTCTACCAGGGGTGGTACCCAGGTAGGCACCCCCAAAAGACCTTCCTTTTTCCAAGCCCCTATGCTGAATTCAATTTTTTTGGTAAAGGTATTGAAGCTTAAGCCTTCTTTTTTAGCTGTTACGGAAGGCATTAATTCAATACAACCCTTTTTCTTTTAATGTTTCCGGACTAATTCCATGTGGTGCTAAGGCTGCCTCTAAT
>CAZCQT010000084.1:5883-7166 GCA_964500905.1 uncultured Moorellales bacterium | reverse complement strand
TTCTCACTAAAATCCCCCTCCGTTTTTTGATGAAATAGTGACATTATGTACATAGGTGCGTATGCACTACTTGTCACATAATTAATTATACAATCAGTTCTATTCCTTTGCAAGGATTTTTTAACCAGTGGCAAGTTCCTCCCCGTACCGCCCAATATTACATAGCTAAATACCTCATCGCGGTACCGCTATTCAAGGCTTTAACCCTACAAGCTCCATAAAGCAAAAGGCACCGATATGCTGCCATCTGCATCAGTGCCTTTTAATAATTAATCTTTTTCTTTTGGATTTTTTATACCCAGCCTACTTGCCGAGTGATCTTTGCCCAGGTAAAAATTTATCCAGGAAGATGTCTGATTTAAACTCCAGTCATTGGGATCTACTATATAACTGTTAAGCTTCTCTTCTTCTCCATATTTCTTCAAACGGGAGTAGGCCTTAACCCAAATACACTTTCTTTCCCCGGGGTAGACCTCACACCAACCGTCATAACTGCCCTCACAGGCTCCGTTTCTTTGGTTTTTTGGGCATTGGGATACGGGGCACACATAACCGGTATCGATTAAAGCACAATCACCGCAATCTTTGCAATCATAGAGCAATACCTTGTTGAGATGTTCAAATTTATGGTATGGCTTTTCTCCGCGGCTGCCATCAGCCTTTGCAGAAATTTTTTGCATTAGGCCAAACAGATTCTTATCCGGCTCGAAGATTAAATTATGAACAAATCTTGATAGCTTATAAACAAAGGGAACTTTGTCATCCAAGGGACGCCCTTGGCGGCTGACCTCCTGCTTTAAATTTAATCCTGTTTGCTCATCCTTTTCAAAAACATAGAACCCGTTCTCTTGAGGATAGTCGAATTCTTTAATCCATTCTTGCCAATTGTTGCTTAGCTCTTCCCCTTTTTCAATAACAAATTCTACTTGGTCATATTTAATATTATGCCCACCGATATGGACTCCTGCAAGACCCAACCCTTTCATCCAAGCGTACATTTTTGCAGCTCGCAGTAACCTTGCCTTTAATCCTTTATCCTGATTTTCTCTTTCCTTTTCGATTTCCGCCACCAGTTTGCCTGTAACCACACAGCCCGGTATGCGGTTGGCATTCATTATTTTTGCTGTTCCGTAGGGCAAAATATAAATATTGCCTACTACGGGAACATCAAAGCCTAAGGCTTCTATGATTAAAAGCAGTTCGTGATATTTTCGTGCATCATAACCAACCTGGGTTACAATGTATTTAGCCCCCGCCTCTAATTTTTTCTTAAGTTTATAGTA
>CAZCQT010000084.1:0-5873 GCA_964500905.1 uncultured Moorellales bacterium | reverse complement strand
ATTCTTTGATTTTAAAAGGTGAAACTGCTGCACCGGCGAAAAAATTAGTGGGCTGAAGTTTATTTATTCCTTTTGGTCCCGGAAATTCCAGGCCCTGATTCATTTTTTCGACTAGCTGTAAGGCCTGTACGGAATCCAGATCAAAAACCGGTTTGGCTTGTCCTTTAAAACCGGTAACGGGGTAATCTCCTGTCATAACCAATAGGTTTTGTATCTTGGCTCTTTCAAGGGCATGTAGCTGGCTTTCCATTTGGTTGCGGTTTTTATCCTTACAGGTAAAATGCACTAAGGGTTCAATCCCCTTTTTAAACACTTCCAGACCCAAATAATCCGCCAGTAAAGCCGGGTTCCCTCCGGGGTTATCGGTGATGGTAAGGGCATGAATCTTCCCACCTTTTGCTGCTTCTTCTGCGGATTGCACTGCCACCTCCTGTTGTGGCTCCCTTGCACCTCTGCCCGGCACCAATTCCCAGGTAACTGAAAAGGTGTTTTTATCTAATAATGATTCCTTAAAACCGTTTGCCAACTAAAATCCCTCCTAAAAAAGCTTAAGCAGCTTAAATTAAATCAAAAAATAACTAAGATAACTAACTTGTATATATGTATATACAAGTTAGTTATAATTTTAAATTAATTAACTCAAAATTGCAAACTATTTTTTTACCTGACAACAAAAATCTTCTTTTATATAAGAGGAAGGCCTTTAGTATATTGCCCCTGCTAAACTTGATTATGTAAGATCCCCAATGCTGCCAATACAGTTAAAACTGCCAAAATAACAGGCTGGTGCAAAACATAAATAATCAAGGTGTGCTTTCCCACAAAATTGACAGGGTTGGAAGGAATATTGAAGGACAGTCTCGGTTCTCCCTTTGGATAAAGCAAAGGCCCGACAAGAGCACCCAGGATAAAAAAAGCAGCATAAGGAGCCAAGGGGTAATAATCCAAGGACGAATAGCTAAAGCTTCTTAAACCCAAGGGCAATAACAAATTTGTGCCCATATCCAGATCAATAAAATACAGCCCTAAAGCAAAAACCCCAGTGGCCAAACCTACTAAAACTATCGGATGCCAGTTTTTATAATATGGATATAGAAGCATGTTCACCCCCATAAAATGAAGAATACCGAATAAAATAACAGTTTCGGGATCGAAGATATAAGTTGCGACAGTAATTATAAAAGCATACAGCAAAACCTTTGCTGCTCTTTTTTGATGATTGCGAGTAAAAATAGAACTTATGCCCGCCAAGGTCATGAAGGTAATAGCAATTCCCTGACCAAGCCAATAAATCCAACCGCTACAATAATCAAAAGGAAAGCCATAATAAGCCGCCAAATCCCAACCTAAATGCCAAAAAATCATCACGATTAAAGTAAAACCTCTTAAAAAATCCAGTTCAGGCATACGATCTTTTGCCACCATATCACTCTTCCCCATGTGTTCATCAAAACTTTCCTAACATATTATAACATCCCTAAGGCTATTTTTCTAATCTACTGAAAAATAGAAAAGCATGCTATAATTAAATAACTACCACAAATGGGAACCTATCTACCGCTTTGTCAGTCATAACAACAAACAAATAACTATCTGAAGAAAAGGGGTTTCACGATTGCGAAAACTGTCGGCTATACTTTTAATTATGGCATTTACAATTATTCCTTGGACGGGTGTTCAAGCAAATATGCCTACTAAAGTCAAATTGGGTAATGAAGTTTTATTGGAAAAACATTTGGATTTAATCCGAGGCAAAAAAATTGGTTTGATCACCAACCAAACGGGGGTTGATAGTCAAGGCAGAAGCTTGGTAGATGTTTTTGCTAAAGAAACCGCCTTTCAGCTAACTGCCCTTTATGCACCTGAACACGGTTTGGATGGCTTGGCAGCCGCCGGAAAATATGTAGAATCATATACCCATCCGCAATTAGGTATTCCCGTTTACAGCCTTTATGGTGAAACCAGAAGGCCCACAGAAAAAATGCTGCAAAACATAGATGTACTTTTATTTGACATACAAGATATCGGTGCTCGCTCCTATACCTATATGTCCACCATGAATTATGTAATAGAAGCCGCTGCTCTTTACAGCAAGCCTGTAATTATATTGGACAGACCCAATCCATTAGGTGGCTTAATTGTGGATGGGCCTATGATGGAGGACCCCTATATCTCCTTTGTAGGCATCGACAATTTACCTATGGCTCATGGGATGACTGCCGGTGAATTGGCTCTTTTCTTTAATCGTAAGCTAAATGCGGATTTAACCGTTATTCCTATGGAGGGCTGGACCAGGGATATGATTTTCCAGGATACCGGCTTGCCTTGGAAACAAACTTCCCCCAATATTCCCGATTTGGTTTCTTGCTTTGGTTACATGGCTACAGGACTTGGCGAAGGGACGAGAATTTATCAAGCTGATAAATTTAAATGGATCGGCGGCAAAAATATAGATGCTAATCGTTTTGCCGAACTAATGAATGGAGCAAAATTACCGGGGGTAACCTTTATACCTGAAAACCAGGGTGAAGCAGGTGGAGTTCGCCTTAATATAACAGATTATCATCAATTTAACCCTGCTAAAACAGGAATTACCGCCCTAAGCTACGCCAAAATTTTAACTGATTTCAAGGTGCCTAAAAGCGGCAATACTATTGTCATGTTTGATAAAATAATGGGTACAGCAAAAATTGGATCCGGACTGGAAAAGAAATTGCCTCCAAAAGAACTACAGGCATTGTACACAGATTCTTTAACAAAATTCAAACGGGAAAGGCAGAACTATTTATTGTATGGACCTTACTACACTATTGGCGATATTACTATTTTGGTTAACGAAAAGCCTATTTATTTTGATGTGGCCCCTTATTCTGATCAAAATAACCGTTTGATGGTGCCCTTTCGAGCCATTGGAGAGGCCCTGGATGCTCAGGTTAATTGGCTGCCTGACACTAAACAAGTATCTTTATTGCGTCAGGGGCAATTACTATTGCTAACTTTAGATAGTAATGAAGCTGTACTAAATGGAAAATCAATCATGATGGATACCAAGCCAATCATCAAAGATAACAGAACCCTAGTACCCCTTAGGTATGTGGGGGAATTATTAAACTGCAGTGTTCACTGGGATAATTTACAAAAAGTCGCCCATATTAATTTTAACTAAAATTTTAAATGTTTTTCTATTTTCACAATCTTTTAAAAGGAATATGAATTCTGGCCACGAATAAATTCAGTAAAACTGCTTCCCCAGTTAAATATTTTGAAAGGATGTGGAATCAATGGGTTTTACTGATGGAGCCTTAAATCTGATCTCAGATTATGTCAAAAAAGGGGCCCTTGAACGACCGGAACATATTGCCTTGATTCACGGTAACAACAAAATCACCTACCAAGAATTAGAGAAGCAAACAGAAAAGCTTGCTTGCTATTTACTCAAATTAGGTGTTGGAAAAGGTGATAGAATTGCCTACATTGCCACACCACAGCCGGAATTCTTCTATTTATATATGGCCGCTTCACGAATTGGGGCCATAGTCGTAGGAATTGGTACAAGGCAAGTCAACAGGGAAGTAGAATATGTACTTAATAACTCCCAGTCTACTTATGTCTTCACTTTACATTCCATGTATGAATTTGATTACCAGGAACGCTTCAAAAAAATCCTACCCAATTGCCCCAGTGTCAAAGGCTTGGTCATCTTTGGCGGGGAAGCCAAGCTGGAAAATAGCGTTTCCTTTAATGAGATTATGCAGGGTGATTACTCGGAATATGGAGAGGCCCTACTGGAAAGGGAAGCCCAGGTTTCTGCTCACGATGGCCTAATCATCGTATATACCTCAGGAAGCACCGGTATACCAAAGGGGGCCTTGATGTCTCACCAAAATATTATCCACATGAGCTCAGTGGCTATTGGAAAATGTCAGATCACGGCCGATGATGTCTGGATTAACCATCTGCCGGTTAATCATGTCAGCGGTGCTACTGAAGCAGGTGCCACAGCAATCATAGGCAACAGCACCCAGGTTTTAGAGCCGTTCCACCCACAAAAGGCTTTGCAATTAATAGAAAAACATAAAGTAACCATTCTGGGACAAGTACCTACTATGTTTGCTATGGAATTTGCTTTACCAGACTTCAAAAACTACGATCTTTCCTCATTAAGGACAGTTATTATCAGCGGGGCCGCAGCACCAATGGAAATCTTAGCAGCAATGCAGAAAACCATGAGTAAGTTTTGTATTAACTCCTTGGGGCTGACTGAGGTCTCCGGCTTAATTACCTATACCGCTCCCGATGACAGCCTGGAAACTCTCAACAAAACCGTTGGTAAGGTAGCGGAGGAATTTGAATTTAAATTGGTGGATGAAAACAGAAAAGAAGTTCCTCCGGGGGAAATCGGGGAAATTGCCTATCGGGGCACCTCCGTTATTAAGGAATATTTTATGCTCCCCGAAGAAACTAAGGCTGCTTTTGACGAAGAAGGCTGGTTTTATTCCGGTGATTTGGCCTTGGTGGACGAAGATGGCAATATCAGAATGGTGGGCCGCTCTAAGGAAATGTACATCACCAACGGCGAAAATATTTATCCTGCGGAGATTGAAGACGCCATCATGCGTTTTCCCGGTGTTATGCTGGCAGCCGTAGTAGCAGTGCCCCACAAAATTTCCGGGCACATAGGCAGAGCCTATATTGCTCCCAGACCAGGTAATCAAGTAGATGAGGAAGCCTTAAAAGAATTCTTAAAAGAATATCTGGCCAGTTACAAAATACCAAGACAATATGTTTTCCGTGAAATGCTTCCTATGACAGCCTTAGGAAAAATCGAAAAGAAATTGTTGCGTCAGGAAGTAGAAGCGGAGCTTAAGGAAGCAGCTCCTGAGGATGTTGTTTAAATTATTTAAGGAGGTAATCATTTGCGTTTAAAAGATAAAGTAGCCCTAATCACAGGAGCCGGAAGGGGAATAGGGTCTGCCATCGCAGAACGTTTTGCCAAAGAAGGTGCAAAGCTTGTGCTTTGTGACCTGGATGCAGACAATATTCAATCCCTGGTCAAAACAATAAAGGCTGAGGGTGGGCAAGCCTTGGGCTTTAAAGTAGATGTCACTGACCCCCAAGCTATTGGTGCCATGGTTGAAAAGTCCCTGGCCCAGTTTGAAACAATTGATATCCTAGTTAATAATGCGGGCATCACCAGGGATGGCATGTTCCACAAGATGAGCGAAGAGGACTGGGATTTGGTAATGGATGTTAATCTCAAGGGTGTTTTTCATGTAACCCATGCTGTAGTCCCCATTATGCGGGCTAAAAACACCGGTAAAATAGTCAACATCTCCTCCGCCAGTCGCTTTGGCAACGCCGGGCAAACAAACTACTCAGCCAGTAAGGAAGCAGTTGTTGGTTTTACCCGCTCCCTGGCCTTCGAGCTGGGACCCAAGGGAGTTAATGTCAATGCAGTAGCACCGGGTACCATAGAAACTGATATGTATTGGACCATACCGGAGCATCTTCGGGAGTTTATGAAGCTTATGACACCTCTTGGCCGGGCAGGCGCCCCTGAAGATATTGCTAACCTATGTCTGTTCTTAGCCAGTGAGGAAGCAAATTATATTACCGGCCAAGTTATTCAATGCGATGGAGGCATGTTTAGACCTTAAGAGCAAAATAGAAACAATATTTCAAATCTGAGGAGCCCTCTTTTCAACCGAAAGGGGGCTTTTTTAAATCAACAGCTATTAAGTTAGAACTCATCCCATCCATGCCCCATGTTCCCATAATAATTTGCATTGTCTGCTATAACTTTTTCGACCCTAGACATTTTGCTCCTAAGCACCCTGAATTATAGCCGTAGATTTTCTAAAAGGGCCGATAGC
>CAZCQT010000083.1:0-7232 GCA_964500905.1 uncultured Moorellales bacterium | reverse complement strand
TCTTCTTTTTTAACATTTTTAATGCTTTTTTTCTCTTCAAATGTTTTAGGCCTGTCAGCAGTTTTTTCTTTTATTTTAATATCATAAGTTGGTTTTACAGGAACTTCTTTTTTTATTTCCTGTTGTGTTTCAACTTGTACCGACCGATTCTCTTTGCTTGGAACCGAATCAGGATTAAAAAATCTTTCTATCTTTTCTAATTGTTCTTCATCCAGTATACTCATATGAGATTTAACTTCTATGCCTATTCGACTCAAAACCACTAACATGTCCTTACTGTTCATCTTTTTTTCTTTTGCTAATTCATATACTCTTTTTTTTGACATAAATTCACCCCCGAATTAATCCATGCCTGCTTGCTCCTTTATCAAATTAATGATGCCACCCGCTAATTGTTTATCAGTGATACCTACTACCGCACGCTGTGATTTACCAATAGCCAAACCCAAATCCAACTTACTTCCGGCACAAATTAAAGAAATTTTCTTTTTTACGCTTTGGAATGTATAGTAATCAATCAACTCATGAGAGGCATCACTGGCTAAAACAATTAAATAAATATTTCCCTTTTTTAGCTTGTCTTTAGTCGCATTATCGCCGGCTGTTATCTTGCCCGATTTAGAGGCAAAGCCTAACAGGGCCTCAATTGGTTGAAATGGATATACCTTCAAATTGTTCACGAAGATGTTCCTCCGCTTTCTGATCAATATTAACCTCTAATGCTTTTTCCAAACCTTTGTTTTTTATTGCCTTTAAAAAACAATCATCTTGCTTGCAGATATAAGCACCCCTGCCCGACCTTTTTCCTGTTTCATCCAGCAAAACATCACCTTCCGGTGTACGAACAACCCTGATTAAATCTCTTTTATTCATTTTATGTCTACATGCAACACACATTCTAAGCGGTATTTTACGAACCTTAGCCATCACTCTTCACCTTTTACTTCTTCCATATTAGCTATTAAATCTACTATCTGGGAGTCGCTTTTGATATCTATCTTCCACCCAGTTAATTTTGCTGCTAAACGGGCATTTTGTCCTTCCTTACCAATTGCCAGCGATAATTGAAAGTCAGGAACCAAAACCCTTGCTGTCTTCGCAGCTTCTTCAATTATAACAGAAATTGCTTTAGCGGGACTCAACGCATTTGACACAAAAACAACCGGATCCGGGGACCATTTTACAATGTCCACTTTTTCACCCCTTAATTCATTTACAATAGTTTGAACCCTGGCTCCTTTTGGCCCTACACAGGCACCTACCGGATCGACATTCTCGTCCCTTGAATGAACAGCGATTTTTGATCTGCTGCCTGCTTCCCTTGCAATTGATTTAATTTCAACGGTTCCGTCAGCAATTTCCGGAACTTCCAACTCAAATAAACGTTTTAACAACCCCGGGTGTGATCGGGAAACAACAATTTGCGGCCCCTTAGTAGTTTTCTTTACCTCTACAATGTAAGCCTTTATCCGATCATGAGAACTATATTCCTCCCCCGGCATTTGTTCTTGTGGTGAAAGAACAGCCTCAGCTTTTCCAAGGTCTATATAAACATGCCCTGCCTCTTGTCTTTGTACGGAACCAGTAATAATATCTTGCTCGCGATTAACATATTCATCATAAATAATATTGCGTTCTGCCTCCCGAATCCTTTGCACTACAACTTGCTTAGCGGTTTGTGCTGCTATACGACCAAAATTTTTCGGAGTTACTTCTGTTTCAACTATATCCTCCAATTCAAACTTTTTATTAATTGCCTCTGCTTCCTTTAAAGAAATCTCAATCCTTTTATCCTTCACTTCCTCTACCACTTGCCTCTTGGCATAAACTTTCAACTCACCTGATTCGCGGTGTATTTCTACCCTAACATTTTGCAAGGAACCAAAGTTCTTTTTATAAGCCGATATAAGTGCTGCCTCAATTGTTTCTAAAAGCACTTCTTTATCAATTCCCTTATTTATTGCAATTTCATTAAGAGCTTCCAGAAATTCTGCGTTCATCCCCAAACCATTCCTCCTTATTCTCCCTTTATTATAGATTAAATGATAAATGAACTACACTGATTAGCTTTCTTGGTATTACAACTTCTTCCTTTTCGCCTTTCAGTTTTAACATTTCTGCATCACATGCAAGCAAAATACCTTCATACTCCTTTTTCCCATTATAAGGTGTGTACATTTTTACCATAACTGATTTACCGAGGTTTTTTAAAAAATCTTTTTCTTTTTTCAAGGCTCTTGTCAACCCGGGCGATGACACCTCCAAAATATAACTTCCTGGAAACAAGGTATTATTCTGGTCGTGTTCATCTAAAAGTTTATCAACCCTTCTGCTAACTTTTTCACATTCATTTAACCCAATTCCATTCTCTTGATCTATAAAAATTCTTAGATACCACTCCGATCCCTCTTTTAAATACTCCACATCAACTAATTCGATGCCAAGCTCCTGAATTACAGGAGAAATAATCATCATAACTCTTGCGGCAATGTTTTCTTTTCCCATAGAATTACCCCCTTATTACCTTTTATTCTTAGTTATTGTTTCCCGGGGGTTTGCACTCATATACCGATAAGAGCCTACCACCACAATTAAACGAAAAAGTGGGTAAATCACCCACTTACTCCAAAGTTTTAATCGTTTATACCCTAATTAATAATATACCACAATTGTTAGTAACTGACAAGAATTGCATTTCAAACTATTTCAGGATTCTAACCATTTCAAGATAGGCCCAGCTTTTTTAACTTTTATTCACCTATCGACAGACTTTTTGCTATTTCCCAATACATTTTCATCCTCGCCTGAAACCCCTTAATCAAACCTAACTTTTCTTCTTTCATTACATGTGAGAGCTCCTTTAACACCACTTCAGTAAAGTTGATACTATGCTCTGCAACATATTTTGTAAGCTCCAACTCTACTCCAAATCTGGCCATTTTTAAATTGTCTACTCTTTCAAGTAGACTTTTTCTTACAACTCTTTGACCTGATAAAAAAGGTGCAACTAATTGAGCCAAATCTGTGGCCAAACGCCCGTGTTCAAAAATACCAATTACCATTTCTGTGCTACCTTTTAATATAGGTGTAAGCAGTTGTTGGATATGGTTTTCATTTAAGCCTATTAGATCCGCGTCCAAAAATAAAATTATTTCACCATGAGCCTCTTTAAGGCCTAACATCATTGCTCCGCCTTTTCCAATATTGACCTGGGATTCAATTACCGTAACCCCTAAATTCCTGGCAATTTTTGCAGTATCATCGGTGGAACCATCGCTAACAACAAGTATCTCGTCAATTTCCCGGGTTTTTGTAAGGGGAAGAATCACATTAGCTATGGTATTTTCTTCATTATAAGCCGGAATGATTGCTGAAACCAACATTAAATTCAGCCTCCAACCAATATTTACGACTCAAAAAAATTATCAAGTCAATTGTTGTTTTTTAACATTTTGAGCAATTCCCCTAATAAGTTTTCAATATTAACAGTAACCTCTATACCACTGCGTCTGTTTTTTATATCTACAGTACCTTCTTGTACGGTTTTTTTACCAACCGTTACCCTTAAAGGATACCCATTTAAATCCGCATCCATGAATTTTACGCCGGCTCTTTCATCACGATCATCCAAAAGACATTCTATTCCCGCACATAAAAGCTCCTCATAAATTTTTTCTGCATTTTTGTTTTGTTCTTCATCCTTGTTTGAAACAGGTATTATTGCCACCTGAAAGGGTGCTATAGACTGTGGCCAAACTATACCGTTTTCGTCGTAGTTCTGCTCCACTGCCGCCGCCATAGTACGTGTAACACCAATACCATAACACCCCATTACCATGTCACAAGTATTTCCCCTTTCATCCAGGAATGTTGCCCCCATTGACTTGCTGTAAACAGTACCTAGCTTAAATACCTGTCCCACTTCAATGCCTCTTGCACTGGTTAAAGCAAAATGACACAAAGGGCAGGGATCACCTGCTCTGACTTGTATAAAATCACTTACCACTGCGGCTTTATAATCCCTAGAATAATTTAGATTAATATAGTGCATTTCCGCCTCATTTGCTCCGGTAACTCCATTTATAATCAAAGAAGCTTCCCGATCTAAATAAATTGGTATATTAGCTAAGGAAACAGGACCGATGGAACCTACATAAACACCGGTTAAATCCTCCAGAACACCTTCCTTTGGCAGCTCCAACTCCAAGCAGCCTATTTCGTTTTTTAGTTTGATTTCATTAACTTCCCTGTCACCTCTTACCACCACTGCTATTGGTTTAGAATCGGCTAAGTAGACCAAGGTTTTTAGTGTTTTTTCAATAGGAATTTGCATAAATTCAACTAAATCCGGTATGGTTTTTACTCCTGGGGTAGCTATCTTATCCAAGGGTAGAATCTGCTCTTTGTTGAAATTCTCCACTATTACCCCTTCTGCTCTTTCCACATTAGCAGCATAATCGCAGTTTTCACAATAAACTATTTCAGCCTCACCGGAGCCTGCCAGTACAACAAACTCATGGGAACGACTTCCGCCGATAGCACCGGAATCCGCCTCAACTGCCCTGAATCCCAAACCGCAACGGCTGAATATATTGGTGTAGGCCTGATACATCTTTTGATAGCTTTCCTCCAGCCCTAGCTCGTCTTTATCAAAAGAATACAAATCCTTCATAATAAATTCCCTGCCGCGCATTAGACCAAATCGGGGCCTTCTTTCATCCCTATATTTATTCTGTATTTGAAACAATAAAAGCGGTAACTGTTTGTATGAATTTACTTCCCTTTTTACAAGATCCGTTATAATCTCTTCATGGGTTGGTCCCAAACAAAACTCCCTACCATGTCTATCCTTTAGCCGGAACAATTCATCTCCGTAAACATGCCAGCGGCCACTTTTCAACCATAATTCGGCGGGCTGGATTATGGGCAGATACAGTTCTTGTCCACCCGCTTTATTCATTTCCTCTCTAACTATCTGCGTTATTTTTTCTACTACCCTTAGACCCATAGGTAAAAGTGTGTAGACACCGGCCGCCACTTTTCTCATATATCCCGCCCGCAATAAAAGCTGGTGACTAATAATTTCTGCTTCTGCAGGCACATCCCTTAATGTTGGAACTAACATTTTACTTAATCGCATATATTCTCCTCCCGCCAATTAAACCAATTTGTCAATCTCTTGAAAGAGGGTATCTACCAATTCCGCTTGAGGTACCTTAGCTATAATTTCCCCCTTTTTAAAAATCAACCCGAAACCTTTACCACCTGCAATCCCTACATCGGCTTGCCTTGCTTCTCCCGGACCATTTACGGCACATCCCATAATTGCCACCTTAAGAGGCTTTTCTATCACTTCCAAACGCTTTTCTACTTCTTCCGCCAACTTTACCAAATCTATTTGGCATCGACCGCAAGTAGGGCAAGATATTAATTCCACCCCTTTTTCCCTAAGTCCAAGTGCTTTTAACACCTCAAAACCAACCTTAACTTCCATTTTTGGATCCCCGGTAATTGAAACTCTGATTGTATCCCCAATTCCCTCATTAAGCAAAATGCCCAAGCCAATTGAAGATTTTACAGATGATACAATTAGGGTGCCTGCCTCAGTAACTCCTAAATGCAGTGGATATGGAAGCTGAACAGCTAAAGTCCGGTAAGCCTCAACCATTAAGGGCACATTTGAAGACTTTAATGAAACTTTAATCATCTGAAAATTATTTTTTTCTAAAATATCCACATGCCTCAGAGCACTTTCCACCATAGCCTCAGGGGTAACCCCTTTGTACTTTTCTATTAGTTTTTTTTCTAAAGAACCAGCATTGACCCCAATCCTGATTGGAACATTCAAATCTCTTGCCATGGCAGTAACTTGTTGAACCTTTTCAATGCTGCCAATATTACCCGGATTAATCCTTAGTCCATCTACCCCACTGGTCATTGCCATAAGAGCAAGACGATGGTCAAAATGTATATCTGCAATGATTGGAATATTAACCTTCTTTTTAATCAGTTTAATAGCTTGAGCAGCCTCTTCGTCAACCACAGCAAGTCTTATAATCTCACAGCCCGCTTGTTCCAAATCCAATATTTGCTGAACGGTGTTATTAACATCACGGGTATCTGTATTGGTCATGGATTGAACAGAAATAGGGTGTTCACCCCCAATAAAAACTTTGCCTACGCGTATTTCTTTACTTACTCTACGATTAGAAGGTAACATAAAAACACCTCTATTCTCCAACAATTCTCCAAATATCTTTATAAGTAATCAAAAGCATCAGCCCTATTAATAAAACAAATCCGATAAAGTGGAAGAAGTTCTCTCGCTCCGGTTTAATTGGTTTTCCCCTTAAGCCTTCAATACCTAGAAAGATTAACCTACTTCCATCTAAAGCCGGAATGGGAAATAAATTTATTATACCTAGATTAAGACTCAACATTGCTGCGAACTTGATGATACTTCCAATTCCAAATTCCATTACATCGCCGACTATTTGGACCATCCCTACGGGACCGGCAACATCCGCCGGTATTAATCCCCCCAACATCATCCCTAATTGTTGAATTATAAATACTCCCAGAGCCACAGATGAGGAAATGCCAAGCCAAATCGATTCAAAAAAGCCTTTCTTTTCAAATGAACGTTTAACTCCTATCATTCCAACATTTTCTGTTGTATCCAATGTACTCCTTAGGGTTAATTCAAATTGCTGACTGTCCCTTAAAACTAAAATATCCAAGTCATGTTCAGGCTTGCCACGTATAATATTTGTTAAATCACTCCATGTTGAGGTTTTTATCCCATTGATAGCCAGTATCTGATCTCCGGCCATTAGCCCAGCCTGCTCGGCTGCTCCCCCTTTAACAACACCCGCAATTTGATTACTATTTGATTCCACCCCTATCCCCATAAAAAAAACTATAAACAAAAGTATCGCCAAAGCGAAATTCATTAAGCTTCCCGCAGCAATGACACCCATTCTTTGCCCAACTGTTCTTGTATTAAAACCCCGTGGATCTGCTAATTCTTCGCCTTCCATCCCTGCCATGCGGTTAAATCCCCCGATAGGAAATGCCCGCAAAGAATATAAGGTATCCTCGGTTTGTTTAGAAAAAATAATTGGCCCCATTCCTAAGGCAAACTCGTGTACACGAATACCGACTTTTTTTGCTACTAAAAAATGCCCCAGTTCGTGTACTAAAATTAACAAACCCAATATTAAAATAGTAAT
>CAZCQT010000082.1:0-7288 GCA_964500905.1 uncultured Moorellales bacterium | reverse complement strand
CTAATTCTGATAAAATCCATTCAATTGATGATAAGGGTGTAGAGGGGTTGAGGGCGACAGCGGCTTTAACACCATGCTCACGAATATCCGTCACAAGCCTATGTAAATGATGATTTCCCTCAGCATGAACTGTAATATAATCAACTCCTGCCTCCGCAAAGGCAGCAATAAAATTCTCCGGTTTATTTATCATTAAGTGAGCATCAAATTTCATTTTAGTGAGGGGCCGTAAATCATTAACTACATTGGGACCAAAGGTAATATTAGGCACAAAATTACCATCCATTATGTCGAGATGTAAAAAATCGATTCCCAACGCTTCAACTTGTTTAATTTCAAAACCCAACTGACTGAAATCAGCACTTAACAGAGACGGGGCAAAACTGACCATCCTAATATCTCCTTTCATTTTGAATGACTTCGGTTAAAAAAATTTGATAATTACTAAACCTTTCTTCACTAACTAAACCTTCCTTGCAGGCACCTGCAACAGCACAGCCCGGTTCACCCCTATGCAAACAGCTGTTAAACCGACACTTACCACCTAACCTGGCTATTTCAGGAAAATAAAAGCCAAATCCTCCCTGTCCATTTCCGGCAGATCCATTCTACTAAAGCCAGGGGTATCTGCAACATAACCACCATTGTTCAGTTTTAATAACTCCACATGTCGGGTGGTATGTCTGCCTCTTTGATTTTTTTCGCTAACACTGCCCGTTTTCAAGGCAAGCTCCGGCTGAATAGCTTGTAACAAACTGGATTTACCCACACCCGAAGGCCCAGCCAACACAGAAATTTTATTTCGAAACATTTTTTCTAATCTATCTATTCCCTGCCTAGTTTTTGCACTAATCCCCAATGTAGAATAACCTATATCCTGATACATTTTAATTAATTCCGAAGCGGTGCCAACTGCTATTAAATCCAATTTATTAAAACAAATGATATTCACCAAGCCTTGATGTTCACCCAATATTAACAGTCGATCCAAAAGATTTAAATCCGGCTTTGGGCTGGCAAATGACATCACTATGATCACTTGTTCCACATTGGCAATCGTCGGCCTGCTCAACTGATTTTTTCTTTCCAGCACTTGTTCTATAACTGCCTTATTCCCTGCTATTGGCGTAATTAAAACCCGATCTCCTACTAGAAAATTCTGCTCTTTAATTCTGTACTTGCCCCGAAGAGAGCATTCCCAAAGAAGATCCTGTGTATGAACATAATAAAATCCACTGTAACCCTTAATGATAGTACCTTCTAACATATTTCCCCCTTAGATTAATGAAGTTTCATCAATTAAAACACCATCATCATAGATTTTTGCCTGCCCCTGACCGAAATAAGGAACCTCAATGCTAATAAAATCATCGGCGTCATGCATAGCACTGTATTCTTCGTGCTCGCCGGTACCATCACTTATTACCACCCTAATAAGCCTTTGATCTTTTCCTGCTTGAACCTTTAAGTGAACAGTCGCTGATTTAGGAGTGGGACCAGGTCCCAGGCTTAAAATCAAATCAACAGAAGTTTTTTGCAACACCACTTCCCCTGCCGGTATCCCCTGTGCTATTACTTGTCCCGAAAAATATTCATAACTGACCTTATGAGACACATCACCTGAAAGCAGGTTTTCTTCTGCAAGAATCTTTTTAGCCTCCTGAAGATTTTTACCCAGCAAATTCGGCATTGTTATATAGCTGGGCTCGGGACCAAGGCTGACAATCAGTTGAACCTCTGTCCCTAAAACCGCATCATAGTTTGGCTTCGGGTGCTGATCTATAATGTAGCCTTCCAATATCCCTGAATCATGCCTTTTAATCACCTGTTCCGCCGCTACAAAACCTGAATTCACCAAATCAACCCTAGCCTGCCGCTCCTGAAGTCCTATCAAATCGGGAATCTTCGCTAGTTCTTGCCCCAGGCTTATATCCAAAGTTATAACTCTGGTCTTTTTAATTTTTTCATCCGCTTTGGGGGACTGGGACAAAACATGATTTGCAGGTATATTTGCATCATATCTCTTCTTGCCTTCCTCCCACTTTAAACCTAGCTTAAACAAATTAATCTCTGCTTCGGCCAAAGGCAACCCGGTAACTTCAGGCACAATTACTTCACTGACGGTTAAATACTTTTGAATTCCCGAGTAGACCAATAACGGCAGTCCAATAATAATTAAGGCCAAAAAAATCATCCCGGCCGGTTTTAATTTTCTTGGAGACTTCTTAAGAGAATTCTTTCTTTTAGCCGTTCCCTTTTTATTTACTCGTGGCAGAACCTGAGTATCACTTAATTTTCCACTCAATTCTGTATTAACCCCCCCCAAGGCATATTTCAACTCAAAAGCACTGGTAAAACGTTTTTCAGGATCCTTTCTTAGTGATTTTTCAATAATTTGTTCCAACTCGGGGGAAAAATCAGAGATGATGGTTGAAATCGGTGGATAGTCTTCCTGAATGTGTTTCATGGCTATTCCAATTGCGGTATCCCCTTCAAAAGGCAATTTACCTGTAAGCATCTCATATAGAACTATCCCAGCAGAGTAAAGATCTGTGTGAATAGTTGAAATTTCTCCCCTTGCCTGCTCCGGGGAGATATATTGAACTGTGCCTATAATACCGCTACCCGAATATGTCATGGTAGCATTGGTCACTGCCTGGGCTATGCCAAAATCAGTGACTTTTAATCTTCCTTTGTTGGTTATTAAAATATTTTGAGGCTTAATATCCCTATGAATAACATTATTATCATGAGCATGCTGAAGAGCATCACAAATTTGCAGAGCATAATTAATAGCCTCTCCGGCTTCCAGTCTTCCTTTTTCTAAAATAACTTCCTTCAGGTTTTTACCATCAATGTATTCCATTACCAAATAATATAAGTCATTTTCTTGTCCCACATCATAAATACTGACAATATTCGGGTGAGAAAGCTTAGCCACTGCTTGAGCCTCTTTTTGAAATCTCCTGACAACATCGACATCGCTGGCTAGTTGCTCTCTTAAAATCTTGATCGTTACAGTTCTTGATAAAAGCAAATCCAACCCTTTATAAACAAGGGCCATACCGCCTCCACCCAGTTTTTCTACAATTTCGTATCTACTATCTATAATTTGCCCAATCAGGTTTTTCACCCCATCTCCCAAATATCTTCGCTGCTTTTTATTTTATTAAAACCGGTTACTTAAATTTCATCTTAGGTCTAAATAATAGTTAATCATTTCCCTGGCAATTGGTGCCGCTTGACTACCGCCTGTACCGGCATTTTCCACAATTACAGCAATAGCAATTTGCGGTTTATCAACCGGAGCAAAAGCAACAAACCAGGCATGTGCCTTTCCGTGAGGATTCTCTGCACTGCCAGTTTTGCCAGCCACCTTCACGCCCGATAACTTTACCGGCCAACCGGTGCCCCACTCGACAGCTGCCAACATTCCCTCTTTTAAAGCTTGGGCGGTTTCTGTCTTCATAATTTGTTTTTTAGTGGGTATTTTAGTTGCAGGTTCAAATTCCTTTTGATTTAAACCTGTAGCCTTTAGCAAAATAGGTTCCACCCAAACACCATCATTACCTATTGCAGCAGCTACCAAGGCCATTTGTAATGGACTTGCCAAAACTTGCCCCTGTCCAATTGCCGTTTCCGCCAAGGCATTTTGTGAAAAAGGGGCAGTGCCAAGGCTAAAGTATTTAACTGGAAAGTCTTCCTTTGATACATTAGAGTAACCGAAAAGCTCAGCCTTCCCTCTTAATTCTTCTTCCCCTAAAGCCAAGCCTAATTCCGCAAATACAACATTGCAGGACAAGGCAATTCCCTCATTAAGGCTTATCTCCCCATGCTCCTTGGAACAGCTCAAATATCTGCCATCCACCTGGATATAACCCGGGCAATAAAATTCCTTTTCCCGATAATTCAAATCCAGATCCAACGCAGCTGCCCCAACTACTAATTTAAAAGTTGAACCGGGAGGGTACGCACCGGAAAGAGCCCTGTTAAACAGCGGTTTATTTAAATCATCAGTATAATTACTCCAATTACTTTCTAAATCCTTCATTTCATAGCCCGGTGAACTAATTAAAGATAATAATTCACCATTGGCGGGATTGATTGCTACAACTGCCCCTTTTCTGCCCTCCAATAAATTATAGCCTAATTCTTGCAATCGAGCATCAATTGTCAATTGTAAATTATAGCCTTTGCCTGAAACACCGGCAAGCCTTTGCCAGGTATTACTTAAGCCTAAGAAACCCTCCTGGCCGGAAAGAAGCGGATTAAACCACAGCTCAACACCTGCACTTCCCAGTGTTTTAGAATGATAGCCAATCAAATTGCTGGTGGAAACATTAATTGGATAAAGCCTGTTTCCAGCACCATCGGTAGTGGCCAAGAGTATATTATTTCTATCGTAAATGCTGCCTCTGGCAATGGAATCTTTTATAGCCACCTCATAACGGTTACGGGGGTGAAGCTTCAAAACAGGCCCTTTTATTATTTGCCAGTATCCCAAGGCCAAAATAACAGCCAAAAAACATAGACAGATAATTGATTGCACTTTTTTGAGATTAGCAGCCATTCTCCATACCCCCTTCTTTCAACTGAAAAAGAGAGCCTAGCTTTATAAGTAAACCTAACATGACATAATTAATAACCAAAGAACTTCCACCATAACTCATAAAAGGCAGGGTGACCCCGGTTAAGGGCAACAGTTTTAAAATACCACCGACTATTACCAAGGTTTGAATAGAAAACAACAAAGTTAACCCGCTTGCCAGCAAAAAACCAAAATCTTCGGGAGCATTATTTGCTAATTTAAAACCCTTCCAACTGATCGTTAAATATAAAAAAACTAGTAAAGCAGCACCTATAAAACCCAGCTCGGCCCCTGCAATAGAAAAAATAAAGTCGGTGGCTACAGCTGGTATATAGCCGGGAAAGCTCATCCCTAATCCCATCCCAAATAGACCACCTTCAGCTAGAGCAAAGTAGGATTGTATAGGTTGGTAACCTACTCCATCTATCAAGGGCCATGGATCAAGCCAAATTGCAATTCTTGCTCGCAGGTGAGCAAATAAAAAATAGGTAACAGTGGATGCGGCGAGAAAACCTGCGAAACCGGCAAGAACGACCATTATTTTGCCTGTAGCAACATAAAACAATGCTAACAATAGTGCAAAAATAATCAAAGCAGCACCCAAATCTTTTTGCACTACCAGCAAAACCAATAACAAAGCAGTTATCATTAGAATGGGGCCCATGCTATGCCATTCCGCTAATAGAAAATTCCTACCCGGCCTTTCCATCAACTCTCTTTTGTGTTCATTTAAATATGCAGCCGCAAACATGATAACCAATAATTTTACTACTTCTACAGGCTGAAACCGAAAGGACCCCAAGCTAAGCCAATTTCTCGCTCCGCCGGCTTCATCCCCCATCAGGATGGTCAGAAGTAAAAAAAACAAACCTACCAGAATAACAGTATATTTTATTTCAGACAACCAATGATATTGTTCAAACAAAATAATAACTATTGCCATGCTTCCCAAACCGACCAGGGTCCAAATGCACTGTTTTATCGCCAGCCCGGAATCAATATGATATAAAATTACAATTCCAATAGAAGTTAACATCGCCATAATAGGAAAGATCAGTTGTTCAGCCCCCCGGGCATATTTTCCCATCAACAGGCTTGCCATATAAAAACCACAACCAATGATGATGGCACCTACAAATAAAAGCTTATTTTCTTGATTGGGGGATAATAAATAATAAAGAGAAGCACCTGCCAACAAAGTTAAAGCAGCAGGTAAGAGTAAAAGAGCCTCCTGCCTCCTTATTTGATACATCGCTACCACCTATTCCATTAAAATGGCCAGCATAGTTATGTTATCTTGCCCTCCCCGCTGCAAAGCCAGCTTTAAAAGTTTTTTCAATGAATCCTGGACTATTGAATTAACACCTAGAATTTCTTTTATTTCTTGATCCGTCACTAGGTTGGTCAATCCATCCGTACATAAAAAAAACAAATCCTGCCTGTGGCAGTTAATTTTTTTGATATCCGTTTTCACTTTAGAACTAACACCCAATGCCCTAGTAAGCATGTGCTTTTGTGGGTGAGTCTCCGCTTCACTCAAAGTCAAACTTCCATTCCGCACCAATTCACCCACTAGCGAATGATCCTCAGTTAAAATCATCAACTCGTCATCACGCAATAAATATGCTCTGCTGTCGCCAACATGGGCTAGAAAAGCAAATCCCTCCTGCAACCACAAAGAAGTAAGCGTTGTTCCCATACCCGCTTTATCTTGTTCCAAGAGGCCGGTGCTAAATATATTTTCATTAGCTTTCTCTACCCCTTGTAATAAAAAATGCACCGGATCCGCACCTTCATTGCCTTTTAAAAAGATTTTCTTAATGGTGCTTAAAGCCAAATCACTGGCAAAGGCACCTGCTTGATGCCCTCCCATACCATCGGCAACCGCAAAAAATTTTACCTCGGGCAATAAAAGATAATTGTCCTCATTTTGCTCTCTTACCAACCCTTTGTGGGATAAAACTGCTGTTTGCATCTGCCCCTCCCCCTTCCACTTCTAAAGTTTCCCCTCCAATGAAAATGTAATCACCGGGTTTCAACAATCTTTTTTTAGGGATCCTTTTTCCATTAACATAAGTACCATTTGTGCTATTTAAATCTTCAATAAAAAGATCCCTCCCGCATTGCTCAATTTGAGCATGATACCCAGAAGCATAAGGGCTGTTAATAACAAAATCATTATCCTTTTCTCTACCGACTGTTATTTTTTCGCTTACAAAACACCTAAATCCTGCTATTTCTTCTGATTTTGATAAATTCTCTTTTTTAGCTACTAAGCTGTAGCTGTTTTTCTCTTCTAAAACCAAGCTATTCGCCATTGCCAATTCGGCACCTGACAATTTATCCCTTAAAGTTAACCTATCTATGTAAATAAACCGAATTAAGAAGAAACTGAAAAGAATCAAAAACAGCAAGGGGGAAAAACGCAAAAAAACGATAATTATTGATTTACCCATTTTCCTGCTTCCTTAAAATTAATCTTGTATTGCCTATTTGAAGCTCGCTTCCGGGTGAAAGTAACGCAGTGGTAATAATTTCTCCCTCGTAGCGTGTTCCATTGGTGCTGCCTAAATCTGTTAGCAAAATTTGCTGGGCGGCAACCTCCAGTTGGGCATGGTACCTGGAAACACTTGGATCAAGTAGATTTATTTCCGCTTCATGCTGACGCCCAATTAAATTTCTGCCTTCTTTTAAAACATA
>CAZCQT010000081.1:0-7325 GCA_964500905.1 uncultured Moorellales bacterium | reverse complement strand
AATTTCATCCAGAAAGGGCTCAAACTTCTTATTGTTTAAGCAGACTCCGTTCTCCTTCCTTCATTGTCCCAAATGGGGGGATTTTTTTATTACGACAAATATAATGCGTATTCCTGCTTGTCAGCAAAATTAAAGAGCAAATAAAAAGTCTTTTAGAGAAAAATGATTTGGGTAGTTATATAAGCGGCGGATATGGGAAAACCTTGGGGACTATCAAAAGTTTGTCCCAGATGCCTATTTATCGTAAATATATTTTGGACAATTAGATTTTGCAATCTATAAATAACGCTCTTAGCTCAAATATTTGGTTGGCAAATACCTGAATAATTATACAATCAATGGAAAAGGAGAAAAATATAATCATGGGAACTGCAAAATAAAGAAAATAGCATGAGTATGGGTGGTTTTAAATCTAGATTATGCTGTCGTATATATTGTAGCAGGATATAAAGTGCATGTTGAGATGAGGTGGGGAAGGGTCTGGATTGTCTGATGAGGAATATGCTGGAGTTGGTGCCAAAATATTATCTACTATGGGGGATGCTTATGCTTCCGTGGATATGATGGTTAAGGTAATCAATAGCGTGGGAATACACGTTTTTACAGTCCCGGCTCACCCTAGCGTTAGATGTGGATTACCATGATCTGATGAGTTTGGTTTAGCATGCATGCATGCATACAGGTTAGACTTTTTCGGTAGTTCCTATCTGCCTTTTTACCCTTTAGTGACAGATATTTATTTTGACGAGCAATACTTAGAAAAAATGGGGAAACTTAAAGTGGGGGTTGTTTGACGCTTCCCATGCACCCCCCCGAGTGAGGTATATTTTTTTCGAAAAAAATTATTTATACTTTACCTCCTCTAGATAATTATAAATTGTGTAGCGGGAAACGTTTAGTTGATCAGCTAATTTTTCTATAGCTCCCTTAATATTAAAAATATTATGTTCATACAAATATTTCATTATAAGTAATTTGTCGTCTTTATTCATGTTGCATATAGGCTTGTTTACTAGGTTTAATGATTTTTCTACCATTAAATCCAGAAATTCTTGCACATCATTGGGAAAACTTTCTTCAGGTTTCTCTTCTTGCTCATCTTTTTCGATGTAGGATAGGTCCTCAAGGAAAATTCTGGACACTTCTATATCTGTAAGGTCTACGTTAATGCAAACCGCACCAACTATCTTGTTCTCACTATCTCTTAATAAAATTAAAGAAGATTTGAGGTTTTTACCATCCCTTGTTTTTGAAAGATAATTAAGTTTCAGATCTGGATATTTATCAGGTGATTCCTTCTGTAAAGCTATATATTCCAACAAAAAGTCTGTCGAAGGGGAACCCTCCTGTCTCCCGGTAACATCTCCATTTTCAATAGCTATTATTGAAGATTCTGTTTTAGAGATATCATGTAGGACAATTTCAAGGTTTCTACCCAAAGATTTACCTATCCCTTTTATTAAAGGTATTAAGTTTTCTAATTTTAAAAAATTTTCTTCTTGTTTATAAGCCCGCGCCTTTGTGTTTTTTTGAATTACTTCCATTCAGGTGCCTCCCGTAAAAATAAATTAAGAAAAAACCAAATATAACCTTGTCACTAAAAAAGATTATAGTCTATTATAGCTAAAAAAACAACTCTACTAAAAACATTTGTTAAAAAATTTTAAGCACTAGAAGGAATTTTGAAAAAAGGGCAGAATTGTAAGCATTTAAAGGCTAGCTTAAACAAAGCCTATAGGGTTATTACTGATAAAAAGCAAAGGTCTAAAAAGTATTTATTAAAAAATTTTAAGTATTAGAAGGAATTTTGAAACGGAGGTAGAATTGTTAGTATTTAAGGACTAGTGTGAATGTTGCAAAGAGTGGTACTACTTAAGTCAAGGGGTTGGCGATCTGTTTAAATAGGAATTTTAAATAAGAATAAGGGGGTGTATTTATTTAGTTTCGGTTTGTTCTCCAGCCAAATTCTACAAACTAAAAGGAGTGAAATTAGTGGATGAAAAAGGAAATTAGAACAGAAAAGAGCCCTATTGCTATTGGCCCTTATTCACAAGCAGTTAAAGCAGGAGATTTTGTTTTTTTGAGCGGGCAAATATCTTACACAGAAAAAATGGAGTTTGTTGGTGATGATGTGAGAAAACAAACCATACAATGTTTGAAAAATTTACAAAATGTACTAGAAGCAGAGGGGCTTGCAATGGACAATATTGTGAAATGCTCTGTTTATCTTAAGGATTTAAATGATTTTGATCTAGTCAATGAGATATACAGTAGCTATTTTACAAAACCTTACCCTGCGAGAGTGTGTGTTCAGGTAGCCAAACTGCCTAAAGATGTAAAAGTTGAAATAGAAGCTATGGCAATAAGCAGGTAGTTTTAAGGAAACTATTGTTAATGAATGAAAAAACAAATCTTGGTTTTATGCGTTTAATAATTTTAGTGTAAATTAAGTAAATAAAGTATAGAAAAACCAAAACTTTCATACACAAAAAATTAATTTAAAATTTTTAAAGGAGGAATTAAAGTGAGAAAAAGTATAAAAATTTTATTGGTAATCTTATTGATAAGCATGTTGGCCGTTTTTACCGGTTGTGCCAAAGAAGATTCCAAGTCGGGTGAGAAAAAAATCAGTATTCGTGTAGCAGGGCAGAGTCCGGTTGATAACCCAGATTCAAAAGCCTTATACGAAATAGCGGAAGAGGTTAATAAAAAGAGTAACGGCAGAATAGAGATGCGAATTTACCCCGCAAACCAGCTTGGAGATTATACCGCGGTTCATGAAGAAATAATGAGGGGTACTATTGAAATGGGGCTAATCTCCACTTCACCTGAACATGATGATAGACTTTTGATAGGCTATATGCCATATATTGTAGAGAATTATGAGATGGCAAGAGAACTCTATAAACCAAACGCTTTTATGTATAAGACATATAAAGATATACACAAGGATTTGAATACTGAATTTTTAGGTTTTTGGGCCGAAGGGATTGGTGTTCTTGGGGCAACCAAAATACCTAACAACCTTGCTGACCCGGAAGCCGACAAAGGTTTAGTGTTGCGGGTGCCTCCTATTGATGGTGTAAGGCTAAGCGTTTCAGAGCAAGGTTATCGTACTACCTCCATTGCTTATTCCGATCTTTATTCAGCATTAGAAACAGGGATAGCTGATGGGTGGGTCGGCGGTTCCGAGCTTCTTAATTATACGGGGTTTAGAGATGTGTTAAAATGCGTTGTTCCAATCAACAATTTTTTTGAGACTACATTTTTCCTTGCTAACCAAGATTTTTGGGACGGCTTAAGTCCGGAGGATCAAAAAATAATTAGAGAAGCCATTGAAAAAAGATCAAAAGACAGCCTTGAATTAGTTGAGGAAGTAAATATGGAATATAGGCAAAAGTTGAAAGATGCAGGAATTGAAGTTATTGGGTTATCTGATGCGGAAGTCGGCAAAATTGCAAAACATGTAAGAGAAAAAGCATGGCCGCAACTTGAAGGATTAATTGGGTCGGACTTAATGAGGGGATTAGAAGCCCAGTACAAATAAATTTAAAACAAATCATTATTTGTTTATACCAGTAAACAGGGTTTAACTCCTGTTTACTGGTATTCATACCTTATTTACAGCAGAGGAAGGAGGACAAGTCGTAATATGATACAATTGGCAAAGCTTTTGTTTACCGGCCTTTTAAAAGTACAAAAGTATATCCTGATTATAAGTAGTGTCTTCATTATAATCGGTATAGCCGCCCAGGCTTCTTTTAGGTATTTTTTCAGTATAGATTTTTTTGGTTTTGAGGAAGTAATTGTAATATTGGCTTTTTGGCTGTATTTTATTGGAGCATCAATTGGTAGTTATGAAGGAAGCCACATCAAAGCAGATATAATACCAACGTACATCAAGAACGAAAAAGTCAAAGATACAATTATGCTAATTACTTCTTTAATAACAATTGTTATATCACTACTATATTCTTATTGGTCTTTAGAATATATAGTCTGGTTGGCTGAAAAGACCACTACTACTGCTGTGCTGAAAATACCCGTGTTGTTTTCCCGTGTATCTATTTTAACAGGATTTTTGTTGATGTCTTTTTACTTCATAATACATTTTTACCATGATCTTAAAAGTTACACCGGTGAAAAGATTAAAAAAAATAATAGCGCTGTTAATACAGGGGGAGAACTGAAATGATTGTAGGATTTTCTTTGCTAATAATAATACTAGGCTTGGCTTTTGGTGTGCCTGTACCCTTTACGTTTTTAGGAACTGCTGCATATCTTATCTTTGCATTAGGCTTGGACCCCTCGTTTCTCATCCCATATGCTGCGCGCCAGATTGATACGGTAGTCATACTGGCTATACCACTATTCATTATGATAGGCGGAGTGATGGAAAAAGGAGGCATAGGTGATGTGCTTGTAGGCTGGGTTGATGTTTTTGTGGGAAAAATCAAGGGTGGCCTGGGGGTTGTATCTATTGTCTCCTGCGCAGTGTTTGGCTCGGTTACAGGGAGTGCAGTTGCAACTTGTTCAGCAATAGGCTCAATAATGTTTCCCCAATTACATGCAAACGGTTATTCGAAGGGATACAGCGCAGCCCTTATTGCTAGTTCTTCCGTTATAGGAATACTGATACCTCCTAGTGCTATCATGATTTTGTATGCATGGATTGGAGGGCAGTCTGTATTAGCATGTTTCTTATCAACAGTTATTCCCGGGATAATATTAATTATTCTGAAATCAATAATTAACTTTGTTATGCTAAGAAACGACCCGAACATAGTGGTTCGTGAAAAATCTACTTTTAAAGAAGATATAAAACTATTCGGCAAAAAAGGTGTAAAATCAATTCCGGCCATGTTGATGCCAGTTATCGTGTTAGGAGGAATTTATGGCGGATACATGACGCCTACTGAAGCGGCTGCTGTTGGCTTAATTTATGCCATTCCAGTAGGTTTTTGGATCTACAAAGGGCTTACAATCAGGAAATTCGTGGATACATTGACCTCTACGGCCACAATAACAGGTATAATAATGATTATGCTATTCGCGATGATGATGTTAAGCCGCGTTTTTATAATGGAAGATTTGCCCTACATGATCTTAAATCTTTTAACTTCAATATCTGAGAATAAGCTTGTGATATTGCTTTTGCTTAATGTATTTATGATTATTATCGGCATGTTGATGGATGATATAAGCGCAGTGCTTTTAACTACCCCTATTATTTTACCTGTTGCCGTATTAATTGGTGTGCATCCTGTTCACTTTGCTGCTATAGTAGGGGTTAATTTGGGCTTGGGAAATATTACCCCACCTACGGCTCCCTTGCTTTATTTAGGGGCCAGTCTTGGAAATAGTAATACTGCTGCAATGCTAAAACCTTTGCTTTACTTGATTTTGTTTGGTTGGATACCCACTCTTCTCATAACAACATATGTACCTGAAGTTGCACTATTTTTGCCAAAATTAATACTTGGTATAAATTGAATATCTGAGGTTGGAAAGAGTCTATGAAAGGTCACAATTAAAGTTTTTATTTGTTGGGGACTTCTGGGCAAAGGTTTAAATGCACTAATGTGCTAAGTTAGAAGTACTTTTAAAAAATAAGATCTATCAACTTTGGTTTTAGGATTTACCCATTGTGTTGACAATATATTGAGAGGTGAGTAACATGAACAAAAATCAATTAATTGCTCTTGTAAGGGAAAACACGTTTCAAACAGTTGGGTGCACGGATCCGGTAAGTATAGCTTTAGCAACATCATCGGCATACAATGTGATCGGAGGTAATGTGAAAAAAATAAAGGTTAGAACTGATAAAAATTTATTCAAAAACGCATTCAGTGTGATAATACCGGGAACTAATGATAGTGGTTTAGAGTTGGCTGCTGCTTTAGGAGTAACACTAAAAAATTACAATAAAGGTCTTTTAATATCTGAGGATATAACTGAAGATAATCTTGAATTTTCTAGGGAATTAATGAAAAACATAGAGATAAATATTGAGCCTTTTTATGGCACAGATGAAATATACGTATTAGCAGAAGTTACAACTGATAAGGGAGTTGGGACTTGTAAAATAGAAAAAAGACATGACAATATAACACTTCTTAAAAAAAATGATGAAATAATTTTTGATTATGCTGTCGAAGCAAAAGAAAAATCATTTTTGGATGGCTTGCCTCCAGATTTAGTTTTGGAAGATTTACTACAATTAATCGAGACTATAGAGCTGGATGAAATCCAATTTATCGAAGAAGGTATTAATTATAATTTTGCCACAGCTGACTTAGGTATATCCCTAAAACCAGGGCTGGGAATAGGATCCCAACTATCTGCATTAATCAAAGAAGGCAAATTAGAAAACAACGTAATTAATCAAGCCAAAATGTTTGCAGCAGGTGCTGCTGATGCAAGAATGGGCGGGATAAAATCAACGGTTGTCGGGTGTTTTGGCAGTGGCAATCACGGTATTACAATATTTATACCATTAAAAATGTTGGCTGATAATTTAAAAAGCAGCAAACTGAAATTATTTAGAAGTATTGTTTTAGCGGAAATTTTAACGGCATATATAAAAAAAATAACTGGCATTATAACACCTCACTGTGGTGATATTATCGCCACCGGAGTTGGCGTGGCAGGGGGGGCTAGTTATCTTCAGGGTAAAAGTGTCAAGGCGATTGATAACTCTATTCGCTTAGTTTTAGCAAACCTTTATGGTGTTATCTGTGATGGCGCAAAACCCACCTGTGCTCTTAAAATAGCCACATCGGTTCAAACTGCTCTAGAAAGTTCTTTTTTGGCTGATAATATTAATGAATTTAAGGCCCAGGGGGTAGTCGGCTCAGATTTTTCTGAGACACTACAAAATCTGGACTTCTTAATTAAAAAAGAAGGAAGGGCTACAGACATACACATGGTTCAGTTATTGGAACAAAAAATATAAACTGCCGCTAAATGGTGGTAAAAGTGTCAAGCTCTTTTTTTGGGCGAAGGGACCGCCTAAGCACTGGATGTGGAAACTTTAGAGGGGTTTAAGAAATAAATTTTTTTGAAGCCTAGAGATGGTTATCCATGATGATTTGCATCATGGATAACTTTTTAATTAGGTGATCGAGGTGATCGAGAAATATTGCTGCCGTTAGAGACAATAAAATGCCTGTTCAACTCGGAAAACCAGTAAATTATATCAAAGAAAAAAGGGTAAGATACGTTTGAGTGGAATTTTATCTAACCAAATGTTTATTGTAAAATAAAAACACCGGTCTATGTATTAGAGTATCTACTGGGTATGTATTGTGCCACTGATGATGAGG
>CAZCQT010000080.1:0-7478 GCA_964500905.1 uncultured Moorellales bacterium | reverse complement strand
GGTAATAGGCTTGGTAGCCGGCTTCATTTTTATGAATGCTCAGCATGGTGTTCGTTTCTTCTTAGGTAGAGCCAGTGCACCCTTTGTTGAAGTTGCCGAAAGTAATCCAGAGCTGTTTTTAGGTGGTTTTGGCCTATACGCTGCTTCAATTTTGTTTCCAATCTCCATTGGACTTTTGGCCGCACGTAAAAAAATTGGTTGGGATCTTGCTGTTTTAGCGGGGATTATCACTTTTGCTGCCCAATTCCTAGCCTATTTAGATAGAGCAGCCATCAACCAAGCATCTGCACAGGAATGGATGAGGGGAGCCTTGTTTTCTATCGCACTCTTAGTCGTATTGTTAATTCCCGCAGTTAAAAAACGTTTATTTGGTATGCATGAAAGTAAAAGTTTATCTTCATAGGCTGCTGTTTAGTTAAAGCAATTTAATAGCCCCTTTTCTAAACAAAAGACCGGCCTGATCTAGGGCGGTCTTTTTGATTTCAAGGAGATGTTTCAAGGGCGGCTTGCAAAATACCCCAATTTCTTTTAGACTAGTACTACGAGGAAAGGAAGGGGTATCATTAGTAACTAATAATATCTTTCCGCCAGATAGAAAAATTGCGGAAAATCCAATCCTTAACGGTTACAAGAATATGCAGCATATATAATGCTAAGAATAATCTTTAGAAGGGTGTTTGGAGGTGTTTGACGAATGCATAATGAAGTAGTTTTAGAGTTAAGGGAAGTACCATTATTGCCTTTAAGGGGACTTTTAGTTTTTCCCAACATGGTAGTTCATTTAGATGTAGGCAGAGAAAAATCCGTCAACGCAATTGAAGAAGCAATGAGCGGCAATCGGGAGATTTTTTTAGTGATGCAAAAGGATGCCCAGGTCGACGAGCCTGAGCTGGCAGATGTTTACCAAACAGGTACCATAGCAGAGGTTAAGCAATTATTAAAGCTTCCCGGAGGAAGTATTAGGGTTTTAGTGGAGGGAATAGCCAGGGCACGAATCAGAACCGAGCTCAGCAGCAATTCCGTCGTAAAAGTTGAAGTAGAAGTTTTTGAAGAGCAGATCAGGAAAACCTTAGAAACAGAGGCATTAGTTAGGAGTCTTACCGACTTATTTGAGCAATATGTAAAGCTAAGCAGAAAGATCCCGCCGGAAACAGTAATGGCAGTTGTGGCTATTGATGAGCCCGGCCGTTTAGCAGATATCATTGCCTCACATCTTACATTAAAACTAACTGATAAACAGGAAATTCTTGAGGCGGTTAATGTGGAGACGCGTCTTGAGAGTCTTTTAAGGATTTTAGTTAGTGAAATGGAAATCCTGGAGTTGGAAAGAAAAATCAATGTAAGAGTTAGAAGACAAATGGAAAAGACCCAAAAAGAATACCATTTAAGAGAACAGTTAAAGGCAATTCACAAGGAGCTTGGAGAAGGAGATGATCGCCAAGCGGAGGTGGATGAACTCAGGGGAAAGATTGAAAAGGCAAAGTTTCCTAAGGAAGTTAAGGAAAAGGCCTTAAAGGAATTGGAAAGATTAGGGAAGATGCCCCCCATGGTGGCCGAAACCACTGTAGTTAGAAATTACTTAGATTGGCTTCTGGCTGTTCCCTGGTCAAAAGAGACTAAGGATCGTCTTGATATCAATCAGGCTGAAATTATGCTGGATGAGGATCATTACGGGTTACAGGATGTAAAAGATAGAATTTTAGAGTATTTAGCAATTCGGCAATTGGCCAAAAAAATGAAGGGCCCAATACTTTGTTTTGTAGGCCCCCCGGGAGTGGGAAAAACATCCTTGGGTAAATCCATTGCCCGTTGTCTTGACAGAAAATTTGTCCGGATGTCCTTAGGCGGGGTGAGAGATGAGGCGGAAATTCGCGGTCATCGCAGAACTTATGTAGGAGCATTGCCCGGAAGAATTATTCAAGGAATGAAAACTGCGGGCACTCGCAACCCGGTCATTTTATTAGATGAAATAGATAAGTTGGGTAGCGATTTCCGCGGGGATCCCTCTTCGGCTTTGCTGGAGGTTTTAGACCCTGAACAAAATAACGCTTTTAGCGATCATTACCTAGAGGTGCCCTATGATCTTTCAAAGGTAATGTTTATTACCACTGCCAATGTAGAGCATTCTATCCCCAGGGCATTGTTGGATCGTATGGAAATTATTCGTATTTCCGGTTACACAGAAGAAGAGAAACTAGAAATAGCTAAAAGGCATCTTATTAAAAAACAAACGGATGAGCACGGTTTGTCCGAAGAAAGATTTAGCATTTCGGATAATGCTTTGCAAAAAGTAATCAGAGAATATACCAGGGAAGCAGGGGTTCGTACTTTAGAACGTCAAATTGCTACCCTTTGTCGCAAGACTGCCAGAAATGTGGTAGCAAAAAAGTCGGAAGCAGGCAAAATTACTGTGCAAAACCTGGATCAATATCTGGGGATGCCCCGTTATCGCAAAAGAAAAGCAGAAAAGACCGATGAAATCGGTGTTGCAACCGGTTTGGCTGTAACGGAAAGTGGTGGGGATGTTTTAAGTATAGAAGCAACTATCTTTAAGGGTAAGGGGAAAATTACCCTAACAGGCCAATTGGGAGATGTGATGAAAGAGTCTGCTTACGCAGGCTTGAGCTTTCTACGATCCAGGGCAGAAGAGTTAAAGCTTCCGGATGGTTTTCATGAAAATTTGGATATTCACATACATGTTCCCGAGGGAGCTATTCCCAAGGATGGGCCCTCCGCCGGTATTACCATGGCTACAGCTTTAACCTCGGCGTTGATAAGCAGGCCGGTGAGAAGGGATGTAGCTATGACAGGAGAGGTAACCCTTAGGGGTAGGGTTTTGCCTATTGGAGGAGTAAAAGAAAAAGTTTTGGCGGCACATCGTATAGGCATTAATACCGTGATCTTGCCCAAAGAAAATGAAAAGGACTTAGAGGAAATACCCGGCAAGATTAAAAAGAAAATGAAGCTAGTTTTGGTAGAGCATTTGGATGAGGTTTTGGAGATTGCTTTAGCCGGAGAAGCCCAATGAAAATTATAAAAGCAGAATATACCCTAACTGCGGTGAAGCCTGATCAATATCCGCAGGATAATTTGCCGGAAATAGCCTTGGTAGGTCGGTCCAATGTTGGTAAATCTTCTTTTATCAATAGATTAGTTAACCGTCGTTCTTTGGCTCGCACCAGCGGTCAGCCGGGAAAAACCAGGACTTTAAATTTTTATCTTTTAAATGATGCCTTTTATCTGGTGGATTTACCGGGCTACGGTTTTGCCAAGGTTAGTCGAACAGAGAGACAACAGTGGGGCGTAATGATTGAAAATTATTTGTCCCAGCGGGAACAATTAGTGTTTATTATTCAATTGGTAGATATTAGGCATGAACCCAGTGCAGAAGATGTGCAAATGTATCAATGGCTCCACGCCTTTGAGGCACCTCGGATGGTAGTAGCCACTAAAGCAGATAAAATCAGCAAGGGACGGCACTTGCAACAGGCAAAAATAATTAAAAATAAATTGGGGCTGGAACCGGGAGTACCGTTAATACCTTTTAGTGCATTAGATGGTACCGGTAAAGAGGAAGCCTTAAAAAGAATTTCTGAAGTCCTTGAAGTTGAAAGCTAAAAGCGGATAACCAAGGGCTTTTAGTTTTCAGTTTTCAGCCCTTCATCTTTTTTTAGCGGCATAGCCTTTACCTTGAGTTCAGCTATAATCATTCCTGCCAGCATTAAAGCCGCACCTAAAAGCTCCTGGCCGGATAAGGGCTCATGCAACATGAACCAAGCAACCATTAAAGCGAAAACCGGCTCTAGGGCAAGAATAATAGCCGTATTGGAAGGTGGGGCGTATTTTTGTGCCCAATTTTGACCAAAATAGGCTAAGGTTGTGGCGGGTATGGCAGTAATTAACAGGGCATTAAGCACATCTGGAGTAAGATTTAACGGTAGAGCCTCCACCGTGAAGCCAACTAAAAAGCTGGCTAAAGCCACAGTGGCAATTTGGCCTGTGGTAAAAAACAAGGTGTCAATTTCTTTTGTATATAGATCAACGAGAATAATATAGATTGCAAAACAAATTGCCCCCAACAAGACTAAAATGTCCCCCACATTTAAGCCTAATAAGCCGGCTTCTCCTTGGGAGGAACTGTTAAAGGTTAAAAGCCCCAGACCAATTATGGCAAAGAGAATACCTAAACTCAATTGCTTGCTGGGAAGCTGTTTTTTTAAATAAGAATTAAGAGCGGCCACTAAGACTACCGATAGACCCGTAATAAAGGCCGCTTTTGAAGCCCCTGTATGTTTTAACCCCACTGTTTGAAAAGAATAGCCGCCAAAGAGAAATAAACCAACAAGTAGGCTTTTGACAAGGCCATTCATATTAATTTTTGCTTTGAAACGGGGGTAGAAAATTATCAATGACAGAAACGCTATGCTAAAGCGAATTGCATTAAAGGTAAAAGGAGGTATATCCTCTATGGCTAGCTTTACTACTGTAAAGGTGGCACCCCAAATAGCCGCGATTAATATTAACAACCCTGATGCTTGAAATTTTTTGGCTTTCAAAAAATTGCCCCCTTAGATATCATAAGCTATATTTTTTCACATAGCATATCACGAGTCAAGGGCTGTCATTGAGTTATTCTGGCAAATTTCGACTACTTTGATGTCAGCGGTAGGAACAGGCAGCCAAAAAGGCAGCATATAAATGTTTTTACAATATTTTACTAATAATTTATTAATATTGTGAAAAGCTATTGAAATTTTATAGGAAAAGATTTACAATAGATTGGCAGTTGCTTATTAAACGAATATAATATCTAGTTATAATGAATGCTATTCCGGAACACAAAAGAAAAAGGAACATGCGGGCCATTGGAATTCTATTCTTTTTTTCATGTCATTGTTATACAAGCATTATTATTGTATTGCCCTAAAAGCATTAGCCCGAGGGATTTTCTAATCCGCTGCTGGGTAGGAGGTAACAAAAAAGCTTGTGTTCATCATGGTATGGGTAATAGGTAACCAATTCTGAGACGAAATCGAAGTATCCCGTGTTTTGAGTTTTGATAGAACCTTCGCTGACGCTCGGATATCAGCAGGATTATTTCAGTGACCCCAATTATGTGACTTTTTTAAAAAGAATCATCATAAAAAAGCCAAGGGGGTCCTTTTCTATTGGAAAAGAAACGTGCACTTGGGATTAGGATTTGGGTGTTATTTGGGATTATTTGTCTGCAGTCATTGATTGTCTTATTAAGTGGCTATTTAAGTTATCAGGTTTTAAATGGGCAGAAGCAATTTTGTACTACAACTATTTTAACGATCTTTGCGATTTCCACCCTTTTATACGGTATAGTGACTGTTTACCTGATTCGTGAAGTCAACCGTTTTTCTAAAATAGAAATGGAATTAAGTGTAAATCAAATGCTATTAGATAAGAGTCAGGATTTGGTTTCAGTTCTAAAGAATCATCGTCATGATTTCAGAAATCATTTGCAAGTCATTTTAGGGTTAATTCAATTAGGCCGAGAGGCGGGAGCGGTAGATTACATTAAGGAAGTAACCTTACAATTGGGAGAGCAGGCTGAGGTAGCCCACAAAATTAAAAGTCTAGAGACCTCAGCCTTGCTTTTTACTAAAAAAGCACTTGCAGAAGCCAGGAAAATTGATTTACATCTAAAATTGGAAACGGATTTAGCCAGTTTAGCTATACCTGCCACGGATTTAATCAGAATTTTGGGTAATTTGATTGATAATGCTTTTGAAGCAGTGATGAATCTTAGCGATGACTACACCAGAGAAGTTTGGGTGAGGTTTAAGGAAACATCTGAGCAGTACATTATTACCGTATTTAACAGGCTGCCCATTATCTCCCCGGAGGTGCAGCAAAAGGTTTTTCAAAGGGGTTTCACTACTAAGGGTACGGGGGGTAGTGGTTTAGGTTTGGCTATTGTTAAGGAGCTTGTAGAAAAGCATGGCGGCCAAATTAGCTTGGAAAGCGAAATTGAAACAGGTACCGCCTTTACCCTGGTTTTTCCTAAACCCATAGAGTAGGTTAAACATCCAGAATCTTTTATTGTTCAAAAGATAACTTTTCAAGGGACCCTTGGGGTCTTTTTTTGCATTATAAGGGGGAAACTAGGCGTAAGGATATTTTTAGCTGAGAAAAGTTTGTCATTGACAGGAAGAAATAGTTTGTTTAGTGTAATAGATGGTTAAATATTTAAC
Organism: uncultured Moorellales bacterium; assembly: GCA_964500905.1. Lineage (GTDB taxonomy): Bacteria > Bacillota > DULZ01 > DULZ01 > DULZ01 > JBBAFB01. The sequence continues at coordinate 1,257 of CAZCQT010000080.1, read as the reverse complement.
AGTAAAACTATAGGGGAGGCTTTTATATGTCCCAGCCAAGAAAAAGGGAGCCATTAATCCAAGTTAAGGGGGATTATTATCTTAGAATACCTGTGAAGACTCATGTTCTAACTGAAAAAGATGATATTTTGGAAGTTATCTGCAAGTATGTTTCCCCTATTAAAGATCAGGGTGAGTTGCTTTTCGTAAGTGAAAAGGCCACAGCTATTACTCAGGGAAGGGCATTTTTGTTGGCTGATATTAAGCCAAGACCCCTGGCAAAATTTTTATCCAAATTTGTAAAAAAGGTGAGCTATGGGATAGGTCTGGGAATCCCCGAAACTATGGAAATGGCCTTTAGGGAAGTGGGCACCTTGAGAATTTTGTTTGCGGCTTTTGTAGCGGTAATCGGTAAATTGCTTGGCCGAAGTGGAGATTTTTATCGAATTGCCGGAAGAAAGGTGGCAATGATTGATGGACCTACCCCGTATACTTTGCCGCCTTATAATGGTTATGTGGTTTTAGCTCCTGAAAAGCCTCAGGAAATTGTAGACCAGGTAAAAAAGGAACTGGATTTGGCTTGTGCTATTGTGGATATTAATGATTTAGGCAGTGAGGTAGTAGCTCTCTCACAGGGGGCCAGGCTTTCCGCTCAACAAATTGCCTTAATTTTAAAAGACAATCCCCTAGGGCAGGGTAGCCAGCAAACACCTATGGGTTTAATAAAGGCTTTGAGCGAGGAAGAGGCCAAAAGTTTCATGGAAGTGGCCGGTACGGCTTAAGACTGTTAGAATCGATACCTAATGCCTGACAGTTGATAGGTTAACTCCGTATGAGCTTAAATTTTTCCAGGCGATCTCCTAATTTGGCACCAATTCCCGGTATGGTTCTAAGATCCTGTGCTTTTATTCCCCCTGTTATTATAATAGCTATAGAAAAGCTGATTATACCCGCTAAAATGGCCAGTATAACTGCAGGACCATTTCCGATAAGAGGAAGAGTCAGCTTGTAGGTTAGTCCTGTGATCAGAGTCATAAAGGCAGTACTGATTATGGGAAGGGTAATATTTTTTTTCCAATCCATGATAAAATCCGTATATTTTTTTACATGGTGGAGGTTTAACACAACGGCAACGGTAAAAGCCGCGAAAGTGGCGATGCCGGCACCGTTAATGCCTAAGAAGGGTATTGCCACCAGTAAATAGTTAAGGGTTCCCTTAACAACAATACCGGCTACCAGGTTGAGAACAGGCAAATAGGTTTTTCCCATGCCTTGAAG
>CAZCQT010000079.1:6492-7482 GCA_964500905.1 uncultured Moorellales bacterium | reverse complement strand
TTAGATCATGTTTGTCGATGTTAGACCACGTTAGACCACGTTAGACCATGTTAGCCCATCTCCGGCCATATTAAATAAAAGCCGAAGGCATTACACCTTCAGCTTTCTTTCATATCCACTAAATATGCCCTTTATCTCCCCCGCTGTAGTGACGGAAAAAATTTTAGTTCGTATTTCTGCGGCCCCCGGTAAACCCTTCAAATACCAGGACAGTTGTTTGCGCATTTCTCGCACTCCTATGTATTCTCCTTTGTCTGCTACTACCAAATCCAGATGCCTTAAGGCGACAGCCAATCTTTCTTCCGTTGACGGAACAGGCACTAGAATACCCTCTCTTAAATATGCTATGGCTTGAGCAAAAATCCAAGGATTGCCCAAGGAGGCTCTGCCAATCATAATTCCTTGACATTTGGTTTCCGAAAGCACTTTTGCTCCATCCCGGGGATCCTTGATATCCCCATTGCCAATCACCGGTACTTGAATTGACCGTGCTATTTCATCAATTAATTCCCAATTGGCCTTCCCCCCGTAGTACTGTTCCCTGGTACGGCCATGAACTGTAACCGCTTGGGCTCCGCTGTCAACACAGACCTTGGCAAATTCTACTCCATTGCTCTGCTCCTTGGACCAACCAAGCCTAATCTTAACTGTCACAGGGATACTGACTCCTTTAACTACTTCGGCAATTATCCTGCCCGCTAATTCGGGAGTTTGCATTAAAGCGGCTCCTTCGCCCTGCTTAACAATTTTCGGTGCGGGGCAACCCATATTTAAATCAATTAAACAGGCACCGGAGTTTTCGGCCATTTTTGCACCTTCGGCCAGCACTTTTGGCTCTGTACCGAAAAGCTGCACCCCTACGGGAGGAATTTCTCCAGCAACATCTATGAGCTTCAGGGTTTTTTTATTGCTATAAATAAGTCCTTTGGCACTGACCATCTCTGTGAAAACCAAGGCTGCCCCCTGTTCCTTGGCCAAAATGCGGAAAGA
>CAZCQT010000079.1:2133-6482 GCA_964500905.1 uncultured Moorellales bacterium | reverse complement strand
AAACCATTGGTGCTGCCATAACCGGATTTGATAAGCTTAAATTACCTATTTTCACTAGTATTACTCCTTGTTCATCTCATAAATTAACCGTAAGCCCTCCAGGGTTAAAAAAGGCTCCACCCTATCTACCACATCTGTTTCACCTTCAAACAAAGAGGAGTAGCCGCCTGTGGCCACTACAAGCATAGGGCTGTTCATCTCTTTTTTCATTCTGGATACAATGCCTTCTACCTGTCCCACAAGCCCAAACATAATCCCGGATTGCATACAGGCTACTGTATTTTTCCCAATAATTTGGGCAGGCTTTACCAACTCGACCCTAGGTAATTTTGCAGCATAGCTAAAAAGAGCGTCCGTGGAAATGCCAATTCCCGGGGCAATCGCACCTCCCAGGTACTCCCCCTTAGCGGAAATTACATCAAAGGTTGTTGCCGTGCCAAAGTCCACAACAATGGTAGGACCTCCAAATTTATCAAAGGCAGCCACCCCGTTAACAATGCGATCCGCTCCCACTTCCTTAGGATTATCAAAGCGAATGGGCATACCTGTTTTTATTCCTGGGCCAACAACGAGGGGCTCTACTTTAAAAAATCTTTGAGCCATCTCAACAAAAGCACCCGTCAAAGGAGGTACTACCGACGCTAGGGCAACAGCCGAAACCTCTTTTAAAGCTATTCCCCGAGAGTCAAACAGCTGCCTTAAAAGTATTCCGTATTCATCGGCGGTCCCTCTTCTGTAAGTAGAGATTCTCCAATGACAATATGGCCTTTCAGAATTATAAAATCCCAATGTAATATGGGTGTTACCTACATCTACCGCTAATAACAAGCTACTTCACCTTCTTAAGTATTTTCTAAAGCTTAGTATTTTATTTGACTTTTCTATTTAAAGATCCCCCGGCAGTAGGCAAAAAGGCAGACAGTGCCTTAACTAAAACTACCACTAAAATTGTCGCCACAATAATCTCCGGTGTTCCATGCATTAAAGCCACAGCTCCCGCTGCCTGCCAGGTGGGAAAATAACCCCTTAACCAGGCCAAACCTAAAACCCCTATTGTATTAGTAGCTGTTCCCGCAATAGCAGCCGCACCGGAAGCTAAAACAGGTTTTTTCCTTAAAGGTAAATAAACATAATATGATATAATTCCAATCAAAATACGGGGAAGTATTGCAATAATCGGATCTGCAAACATTACAGAACCGCCCCGAATTAGACTCCAAACTCCAAAAATTAAACCGATTAAAGCCCCTACCACAGGGCCCTCCATAATGGCACCTATAATAGCAGGAATATGCATAATGGTAGCATGTCCCGCCGGAGTTGGTACGGGGATAAAACCTAAAGGTGTAGCCCCCAAAAGCAATGCAATGGCTCCCAAGATACCCGCAATCACAATTTGTCGGGTTCTAAGTCTCATGAATAAAACCCCCTAATTTTTTAAAGTAACTTCTCCACTAATAAAGCTTCGGACTTTTCCACCCTTGCCTTTAACCAGTAGGGCACCTGTTGCATCGAGATCCACCGCTTGGCCAAAATATTTTTCGGTTCCTGAAGATACGGTAACCCATTGGCCAAGGGTGATATTCCATTCCTTCCACTCTTTCAAAACCGATTCTAAACCTTCTTCCAAATATTCAACATACAGCCTTTCTAATGTTTGCAAGAAGATCCCCGCTAGCTGGGCTCGTAATAATTCTTTTCCTAAAACCGCTTTAAGAGAGGTGGCAGTATCCCGGATCGTTGGCGGCATGTCATAGAAATCTGTATTTACATTAACGCCCACTCCCAAAATTAAGCTGTAATTTTTACCCTTCTCCCCCTTCATTTCAGTTAAGATACCCGCAATTTTTTTTCCGTCTGCCAACAAGTCATTAGGCCATTTGATTCCGACTTTAAAGCCGGTTATTTGAAAAATTGCTTTGGCCAAGGCTACCGCACCCAAGAGGGTAAAGCCGGAAACCTTATCGGGCTTTAACGGCGGTCTGATTATCACAGAAAGATAAATACCTGTTCCTTGAGGCGAATGCCAATCCCTACCTAATCTACCTTTGCCTTTTTTTTGTCTCTCCCCGATCACTACCAAGCCTTCCGGCTTGCCTAAAGCAGCCAACTCCTTAGCTCGTTCGTTAGTGGAATCCAACGACTCATGGTACTCAATAATAGCACCTAATTTACCCCCAAGAAGATACCGCTGTATCTCTTCCGGTAGGAGTGAATTGGATAATGCCCTTACTGCATCCGGCGATGTCGTCACACCTTTTTTGTTCACCTTAAGTCCTCCAAAAAAAATTAAATAAGCAATCATTTAGTAAAGCCCCGAAGCCACAGCAAAAAACCGTCTAGCAAATTATAACATAATAATCTATTGTTTATATAGTGGCACTTTCTTTTAAATCTTCAAGCCTAATAATTTTAAAGGTAGATTTATAAAAGTCTATTATTCCTTCATCCTTCATTTTAGCAATTTCTCTGGATAATGATGTTCTGGACACATTTAAAAAGGCGGCTAATTCCTTTCTTTTTAAAGGAACATTAAAGATAGGCTCTTTTAGCTCATTATACTGTTCCAACAAATAAGTGCTTATTTTCGCCCTGATGCTTTTTAAAGATAAATACTCCACTTGCTTATTAAGAAGCAGGGCTCTGTTTGAAACGATTTTGATCATATTTTCTATTAATATACTATGGCCAATGCACATCTTGAAACAATTTCCTAAAATCTTATCCGGATGCAAAAAGTATATTGTACAATCAGCAGCGGCAATAACTGTGGCAAGCCATTGATCCTTATCGGAAAAAGCAATCATTTCGCCAAAGATCCTGCCTTCACTCAGTTTTGTCAGGATAATTTTATCCCCTGCGGCGTTTTCTTTGGTAACAACAACCTCACCTTCAACAATAATCCCCACCCCGGTGAACTCATCCCCCGCAAGCACTATAAATTCACCCTTCTTATACGATTGAGGGCTGGGACATAGACAAGTCAACATTCTGTTTAATTCATCTATTTCAATATTTGCAAACAGCTCCACCCTGGCTAAAGCATCTTTCCACTTAGTATACATCACCATATCTCCATTTTTAAATTGACATTTTCAATGCCTTTCAGTCTTCGATTATAGCATTACCCCCTATTAGCTGGCAAATTCCCTGTTTTACTGCTACAAAAAAGAGCAACCCTAGGGATTACTCTTTTTTGTATTTATTAATTATTATGGTTTCAAATCAACATATCCAAATACCTGGCCGGGATCTTAGGCTAAAAACATTTTTAAATCGTCCTCTACATTGGTTATCCCGCCTATGCCGAAGGTTTCTACTAGAACCTTTGCCACATTCGGTGATAAGAAGGCCGGCAAGCTTGGCCCTAAATGGATGTCCTTCACTCCCAAATAAAGCAGTGCCAATAAAACAGTTACTGCCTTTTGCTCATACCAGGCAATATTATAAGAGATTGGCAATTCATTAATATCCTCCAACTCAAATACTTCCTTTAGTTTTAGGGCTATTACAGCCAGTGAATAAGAGTCATTGCATTGCCCGGCATCCAAGATCCTTGGTATACCGTCTATATCACCCAGCTCTAGCTTATTATATCTGTACTTAGCACAGCCCGCTGTAAGGATGACTGTATCCTTTGGCAATGCCTTTGCAAACTCCGTGTAATATTCTCTGCCCTTTACCCTACCATCACAACCGGCCATTACAAAGAAGCGTTTAATTGCACCCGATTTAACTGCCGCTACAACTTTATCTGCCAGACTTAACACCTGATTATGGGCAAAGCCTCCAAGGATTTCCCCTGTTTCGATTTCAACAGGCGGCTGGCATCCTTTAGCATGTTGAATGAGCTCAGAAAAATCTTTTGGCTTGCCATTTTCTCCGGCGGGAATGTGTTTTAACCCCTCATATCCAACCACACCTGTAGTATAGACCCTATCTTGATAAGAGTCCTTTGGCGGTACCAAGCAATTGGTTGTCATTAAAACAGGCCCGTTAAAGCTGGCGAATTCACTGTTCTGCTTCCACCATGCATTTCCATAATTACCTACAAAATGAGCATATTTTTTAAATGCAGGATAGTAATGAGCAGGCAACATTTCCCCATGAGTATAGATATCTATACCTTGTCCCTCTGTTTGCTTTAGCAATTCCTCCATATCCTTTAGGTCATGTCCGCTGATTAAAATTCCGGGGTTTTTCCCCACACCAATATTCACTTTTGTAATCTGCGGGTTTCCATAGGTTGAGGTATTGGCCTTGTCCAATAAAGCCATTACTTCCACTCCATATTTACCACATTCCATCACCAATGCAACCAGCTCATCGGCTGTTAAGCTATCATCCAA
>CAZCQT010000079.1:0-2033 GCA_964500905.1 uncultured Moorellales bacterium | reverse complement strand
TCAAAGTTGGCATTTGTGATAGTTGCAAATAAGCCTTCCATAATCAATTTATCTGCCTTTTCGTTAACCATGTCTGCCTCATTAGCTTTGATGCCAAAAAAAGAAATTCCTTTCAGCACATGGATTAACAAATCCTGCAAATTAGCAACATCCTCGGGTTTTCCGCATACACCCCTGATGTCACAACCTATACCTTTCGATGCCTCTTGGCATTGATAACAAAACATACTCAATTGAACAGACCTCCTGTTAGTAGATATAATTCAACAAAATTTGTTGTGTGTCCATCATATAATAGTATGAGTATTATTTCGGTATCCTGTGCTACTCTTTGCTATTCAATTGTCAGCAGTTCGCCTTTTCTGAGGCGTAGTCTCATGGCATTTATAAAGGCATCCATTTTTTCCAGTTCCTTTAAGATGTTTTTTTCTTGAGGGTTGGTTTCTATAATTTTATAAACTCCTCCGTTTTTAATTATAATTCTTTTATTCGCCATTAGGGCGAGGCTTGGATCATGAGTAGCCATTAAAACTATTTTTTCCTCACCGACCAACAGATTTAGGGCTTTTTTTCTATCAATGCCCGCGTTTTCTATTTCATCTATTAACACAATGGGCGATGCACTTAAAATAGCCGTATCTGCTATCATCAAGGCCCTGGACTGGCCGCCGCTTAGGCTGGTAATGGGAGTGTTTAAATCAAATTGCTCCCCGGACAAATAGTTTGCCGCATCAATTATTCTTGTTACTACTTCCGATTCATTCTCAACCATTCTGCTTTTAGCATGCAATTCCACGAACTCGCCTACAGTCAAATCCATCACAAAATTCATATTTTGAGATAATTGAGCAACCAGTTTATTGCCAATGGTGTAACGCCATTTTTTATCCGGGATCCTATCATTAATTAAAATGCTTCTACTCGTAGGAGTATCATTATTGGCAACCCATTCTATATCGGCTAGCAAGCGGCTTTTGCCGGAGCCGGTTGGACCCACTATGGAGATAATTTCTCCCTTTTTGATGGTAATAGTATCAAATTGCTCCTTTTTTCCACCCTTATCTCGGCCTGCGATAATTGTTAGGGTTTCAACCTCGTCCTGATCTTTTACGCCTAAAAACTCCAGCATTTGGTTAATAAAAATTACAAGATCCTGCTTAAGCTTTTCAACATCTATTGCCCATTCTCCAATATCCTCTTCAGTAAACCGGTTCAGATATTGAGGAAATGTCAGTGTCTCAAAACCAATTGGATTAAGCTTATTGTTTTCAAAAAAAGATAGGACGAAAGGATAGTTTTCTTCCAGTTCTTTAATTTTCATCGTTTCCAAATCGTTAATATTAAACATTGTCGTTATCTCCCAGCTTCATTTTTCTTACATTACCCATTTGAAAATCTGCCCCGATTCTTGTTTCTCCCAAGCAATAGGAACATAATGCCGAAGGCATGGAGAATCTCAATTCCTTACCCCTGACAGTTTCTATGCCCTCCTGAGAATCATGCAGTAATGTGCTAAACTCGAAGGCACCTTGTCCCGTTAAGCCATTAATGTGCATAATTATAGCTTTGGGATTTACCAGGTTAACCCTAGAGGCAAAAACCTCTCTCTCCGCTTGAGATACAATATCGCCCTTTGTGATCAAAACAATATCTGCCGTCTTTAACATGGGACCAATCTTTTTTGGAGTGTTAATACCGCTAAGATTATCAATTACGCAAATAGCTTTAATGCCCTTAATATATGGGGAACAGCGATTACAAAGGCCTGCACTTTCTGTAATTAATAAATCCAGGTTTTCTCCAATTCCCCATTGCACAACCTCTTCAATATTACTAACAAAATAATGATCGGGGCAGAGAGAACCTGAAAGTCCTTTTTTAACGGGCACTCCTGCTTGTTTATATAAAACATCATCATCTGTATATAAACAATCAAATTTTACTACACCAACAGACAAACCCTGTTGCTGCAAAGCGTGAATTGTTTTTAAAATAAATGACAAGTTTAAAAGCCGTCTTTTTTGACGCTAAAT
>CAZCQT010000078.1:0-7590 GCA_964500905.1 uncultured Moorellales bacterium | reverse complement strand
CTGTCCGGTGCAAAACGCCCAGCTGCTACTCCAACCATCACACCGGCATCGTTAACTTGCTTTATTTCATTGTAAAATTCATGCAGGGTGCTTACATCTGTAAAGGGAGATTCTTCTGTTATTACTTCTTTGTTACGGCTTTCAAAAGGATTAACCACCTGTTGCTCTTGAACGGCTTTTAATGACAATAAATCAGCAATATAAGCCATAGAATAGGCATATTCACCCCTGGTCATATCCAAACGAGGCCCAAAATAATCTCCCTTAGGTGCAAAGGCTTCTAAGCTTGCCAATTCTAAAATAGCTTCCCTGGCCCAATGATCGTCCAGATCTCTAAACAGTGGTACAGGCAATCTCCTTTGGGTGGGCATGGTAGCTAATCTTGTAGTGCCGGAATCGTATCTTCTGCCCCAGCTATCCCGTACTAAACCGTTTTTATCAAATTCCGGCATATTTGAATTATAGCGCAAAATAGCATCCTCTTGTATGGTCTCAATATAACCGCCGCTAAAGCTGATAGGAGTTGGCTCATTTTGATGATAAGTTAAGTCTCTGGTTTTATTAAAGGACAAATTAACTTGGAAGGTTCCCGACCACTCTTGGGGCTGTTTTTCACCTTCGATTGTAATATCCCCGGTAAACCTGACTGTTCCGTCTATTCGCTGAGTTTCAGTACTGCCCCATGCATGATTATAGCCAACGGTATCACCCCAAGTCTCCACAACTACCTTGGTGCCATTTTTGCCTAAGGTATAAGTTTTACGACATGTCCAGGTTCCGCTAAAATAATCTACTGCAGGCTGGGAATCCAATAAAGCAGACCTGGAATATTGAAAATCAGAAAGACTGTATTTTTCCTTCCCCACTGTTAAGGTCTCTGACAGGCGATCCAGCTTAGTATTGTAGATGGTTTGTTTGCCATCCATTTTCTTTTCTGTCTCTGAGGTAAATGTTGCCGCACGGTTTAGTTTTATATTGCCATCGGCACTTTCCATTCTGTAAGTAAGGCTTGTAGACAGATTATTGGTCTTCCCCCTGCCTCCCGACCCACCTAGGGTCACAGTCCCCTTTAAAAGCACCGGCTCACCTGTGAGAAAAATCACCTCATGGTACTCTTTTTCGTTAAAAATACCCTCTTCAAAATGCAATTCCGTAGCAACTGCCGGCAGAGTAATGAATGATACAAGTATAAATATTAATATAGTCAATGAAAAAATTCTTTTCATAAATTACCCTCCCTATTGGATAAATAATAAACATGCTTCAAATTGATCATGAATCAGAAAAACTACTTGTCCCGGCTTTAAATCTCCAATTTTACTAAAAGCATCTCCCCGATAAATCAAGGCATCCTTAATATCCAGTTCCAGCGGATCAGGGTTGGAGGTCCAACGTTGATAACCTTCGCTCCAGTCCTGTACCCGATCAAGCTTAAGCAAATTTTCATCCCTATCTACCGTTACTACCCTGGCAACACTGGTTTTTAAAATATCCGGATTCCACCAGCGAATAGACATGGATAATATCCTATGATCTAGATCGGCAACAAAAAAGACATCTGTTCTGCGGTACTCATCACTCCAACGACTTTCGGCCAAATCATTGGAGCTGATCCAGGCTTCTTCCTGCCATGCATCCCAAATTTTAGTGCTATTATCAAATATAAAGGATTCTGCCCGACGACCGGATAGGCTTCTCCACTGATTAGCAATTAATTCGCTGCCGCCTCTAATATCCAAGGAACGCTCAGCAATTTTATCAATCATTCCGGAATAAATTTTATATTGAGGCGGGATTCCCTCAAAATATTGCATCAGGGCGGCATTTTCCCCTTCTTTTGTATAAATTGTTTCTAAAAAGACATGATCCCCTGCTTTAAAATCTTCAGGATCCACCAGCTTACCTTGTCTAAGGGCAATAGTGCCTTCATCCACCAGAAAGCTTGCTTCCTGTTTGATTAGACCGAAACGGTCTAACATCCAGGACACCTGATCAATAACACCATTATAGGGTCTGGTTTCTCCTCTTCCTACCAGGATTTTTGCCGCTAAAGGACTTCCTTGGGTATTGCTGACAGCCAAGTAAACTTCATCTCCCAAATAACCCTTGCGTAGCTCCTCCAAGCTAATCCTTTGGTTTCCTAAGTATATTTCAGTGCTAAACTCCAGCTCCATAGTGCCCAAGGTGCCCATGGGATACCATCTTCCATAAAAATATTCCTGAGGATTTAACAAGCTGATCTGATTACCTTCAGGGTAGACTGTATTAAGTTTTCCCTTAACCAAGGTATCTGCTAAGCCCGCATAAGGATCTAATTCCAATTTACTGACTTTACTGTTGGTAATTTCCAGACGAACCCAATCACCTGCCTTGAGGCTTGTGGACATTATGGGTTGATTGCCTTTTCTTAATAAAGCGTTCTCAGCTAAAAGATAGATTGCCTCTTCACCGTTTTCAGCTATGGTGAGATAATTTCCTGAAATATGTTTAACCCGTCCAATTTTGCTGGTTACTTTTGAAGGTTGATAACCCACAACAGGGGAACCAAAATTACCGGTAATTTTGCTTACCTGATTATTATTAAGCTCCAGGCTTAGCTCTTGCCCCTTGATTAAATCCTGCAGCTTAGCCGGACGCCCATCCATAATAATTGACACATGAGGACTGATTATGTAGCTTTTTTGTTGGTGGTTATACGGATCTTGAAGCTGAATAATGTTTTGTTCAGGGTTTACGCCTAACAAATAACCTTCCAAGGCACTTTTTTGAGAGGGTTTGGCTTCCGCAAAAACAATATGGCCGGTGGTATCCAGCACAAACTCAACCTGTTCGCCTTGCACCAAGGTATTTGCTCTAAAAAGGGCAGCATTTCTTAAAACAGGAAAACTGTTTTGCTCTCTAAAGCTAACAATGGCTCGATCGTCACTTCCGTCTGTGCGGATGATCAAGTCAACCCAATTGCCGCTTTGGGCTCCCACCCCTTCAAAGTGACCGGTTTTTTGAGAGATAACCCCCTGTAAATATTGCCAGCCTCTTTTTTCGATGTTCTCCGTACTAATTCTATCTAAAATTGCTGCCATTTCCCCTCTGGTAATAATGGCGGTTGGCTGAAAGTTACCATCGGGCAAGCCAACCATCCACTTTTTCTGTAAAAAGGGCTCAACAGCAGAAAAATATTCAGGGTTAAATTTTTTCCAATCCTTAAAGCTAAAAATTAATTGTTGCTCTGTACCATAAATGGCCCTAAGCTCCAAGGCATGAGAGAGCCATGCAGCCACTTCCTGACGTTGAGCATATTTATTCTTATTAGTCTCAATATCTGATTGTTCCTGTGGTGTGATAATGCCTCTGGTAGCCGCAACTTGCAAATAACCTAATGCCCAAAGATTATCTACGGTTTCGGGTTTTAAGTTTTGCTCTAATGCCAATACCTCTGCAGTTGCTTGAGCTTCTTGATCATGACCGGCAATTCTGACGGCAAGGGCAATTGCTTGTTCCCTGGTCAAAGGGTCTTGTGGGTAAAATTTACCGGTACCGTCCCCCCTGAGGACATTTTGAGCGGCCATGCGATAGATGGAAGTAGCTGCCCAATGCTTACCTATATCAGAGAAGTTGATTGACTGATAGATTTGATTAGCTGAGGGGCTTTCCTGATATTGATAAAGAGTTGCCCCAAGAACAGCAGAGCCTAGCGGTAAAATTAATACTGAAAGAAGTATTAAGTTAATTAATAAGTGTTTATGCAATTTCATAACATAGCCTCTTTTAACAATAGTTTTGTAATTATTTTTTATGTGCATTTCTTAAGAGATATGGGCGAAGCAAAGCCTCGTGCCCTTACGCAATTCCTGTCCCCTGGCACTTAGTGCTCCACCAATACAAACCTGCCGGTGTTTTGGATACCCACTTTTACCAGAGAAGCTATACTGTCCGGGGCAGCCCCGGTGTTGACCCATTTACCCGTTGTGGCATTGTAAGTAAAAAGTGAAATTTCCTTACCTGTAGTTAAAGATGGATTATATTTAAAGGTCAAGTTTAACGGCTGATAAAATTTTGACTGAGGTGTTTTTTTCGTTTCCTGTAAAACCTGCCATTCAATACTGAAAACAGAACTGAGAATTCGGCTGCCCTTAGGCAAGCTTTTTAAAGCTTTTTCTGCTTCTTGCTGCCCTAAATCCATTAATGTTAATTCCGCATAAGACTCACTTTGTCCCCATAATTCCAACAGCAGGCTTATTGGAGGAACTGATACTTGCAAATCAGGCAATTCAATAGTGATTGGCCAATTCAACCCGGAAAGAGCATCCTGGCTGATTTTAACGATCTTTTTTGCTGCTGATTTATATTCATCCTTGGTAAAATCAATTCGATATGCCGTAGATAGCAAATTGTCCCGAGTCGCGATAATGGCTGTAGCCACTTCTCTTGTTGCTTGTATTACCACTTCTTTTGGTATTAAATCTGCCTCTTTTTCTGATCCTGCACCTGTTCTGGCATAACTATAATAACTAAAACCCGATACACCAAGTTCATTTATCGCCCTTATTTGGAAGTAATAGGTGCTGCTTAAATCCAAGCTCGTAGCGTAATAAACGGTTTTAGTAGTTTGATCCAAAAATACATACTTGCCGTTGCGACTATTGCTAACCCAGATTTCATAGTAGTTAGCAAATTCCGCCGGTTCCCAGCTCACTTCGATTGTATCTCGATCCTTTCTAACCGTGTCTATCCAATCAGGAGTATCCGGAGCAGTCCTGGGTTTGAAATAGAAAAACCCATTTTCAATTACAACAAAACCCCCATCGGGATTTTTAACCTTAACCTCCTGCCAACCCAGATCACCTTGCGGCGTAACGGCAAAAATAGTTTCAGCATCCGGTCTAATAACCTCTAAAGCCAACTCGGCTCCAATATAAACCAGGACTCCTGTCTCGAAGGGACCGCCCTTAATTGTTATTGCTGTACCGCCTAAGGCCGAACCTTCATTAGGGGTTATGCTACTCACAACAAATTCTTTGGCCTTCACATACCTAAAGCCTTTTGCTAAAACTGCCTGTCCCATATCTTCATTTAGGACTAATACATCTACGCTTCCTTCATTACCCGGTGATGTAAGCACTTTAAGGGTTTTATAATCAATAAATTCCACCTCCTGTGCTTCTGATGTTCCAAACCAAACTCTGGCTCCTTCCTTAAAACCAATTCCGGTAATATAAACCTCTGTATCGCCTAAAGTGGGGCCTTGCTTTGGTTCTACATTTAGGATTTCAGGAAAGCTTAAGGGATCCCTATAAGTAAAATTAACTGTATTGGAGATAGCTCCTTCATAGTTAATAACGGTTACCCCTTTCTCCCCTGGGGAATGGGGCGGAGTTTTAACAATTATTTTTGCATTGCCCTCCCCGGGGCTATCATCAATGCTTAAAATTTCCGCTTCTTTACCGCCGATTACAACCTTTGCTTTTAACCTAAAATCAGTGCCCATGATGGTTAAAGGCATCCCCCCTTGGGTGGAACCCTCAAGAGGATCAATAAAAATAATTTCAGGGTTACTATCGGGGAATAAATATCTGAAAGCTTTTTCTTTAACTGCCTCTATCCCATCAGCATTTATTACCTTAACATCCCACCATTTTAATTCTCCAAGCTCTTCTAAAGAAACACCCGGCGTTACAAAGGTAATGGTTCCAGAATCGATTACCCTTACTTCCTGACCCTGCCATTTACCAATAAACACTTCCGCCCCTTTTTCTGTAAAGCCTGACCCCCTAATTGTTATCAATGTATTACCAAGGTAGGTTGCTTGATCGGGAGCAATGCTTGTTATCACAGGTTTCGACGCATCATAAGTATAGGCGTTATAGGCTGTAGCACTGCCCAAGGCATCCTCATGAGTATTCATTACGGTAACATGTACTACAGAACCAGGTTCCCCTGGAGGTGTAATTACTTCAAGGCGATCGTAGGTATACCCAGCAAGCACTTCAGCTTTTCTTCCGCCGAAATAAACCTCTATTCCTTTACTGCTAAAGCCATCGCCTCCGATAATAACCTTGGTTCCCCCTTCTGCAGGTCCCCTGACAGGTGTAATATTATCAATTACTGGATCGCTTTTTGCTATAAAATATTGCATGCCTTCTATAAGCTGGGCAATGCCTCCATCCCTGTTTAATACTGTAATATCGACTATGCCTTCCTCCCCAAGAGTGTAGGGCGGGGCCTTAACTATAATCATTTCCGGCTCAATAAACTCCAGTATTTCAGCTATTTCGTTACCAAAATAAACGGTAAGGTTTTTTCTGAAATCTTCGCCTTTGATAACAACAACCGTACCGCCGGTAGCGGGAATTTTATTCGGTTCTGCCGAGATTATTTTTGGTTGGCTGTCCGGAAATTCATAAGTATATCCCTCCGGAACAGTGCTCGATCCTCCGTCGCTGTTAATTACCGTTACATCCACCGAACCTCTTTTATCACTTGCAGGTGTTTCAATTACAAGGTACTCATAATCAGCTTCTATAATTTCTGCCGGTTTCCCATCAATAAAAACTTTTATACCTGTAGGCCAAAAACCAACTCCGGTAATTACTACCCGGGTTTTTCCTGTTGCCGGGCCTCTATCGGGAAAGATCCCTGAAATTTTTGGAAAGGTTTCAGGCGCAACATATTCAAATTCGCCATCCCAGACAGCTGTGCTCGTATCCGGGTAATTACTCACCGTAACTTTATATTTACCTGCTAAATTAGGAGGGGTAATCACAACAAGCTCATTGCTTTTATAAGATTGAACCTCCGCTCTTTCCCAACCAAAATGCACCACTGAACCAGGTTGAAAATTTTCTCCGCGAATTATTACTTTTGTACCGCCATCTACATGACCCATACTGGGATTAACTGAATGAATAAGCACATTTAATTCCGGCTTGCGGATGCGAAATTTTTTTGCCCAAACAGCTGTTTGCCCGTCAATATTAGTAACCTTGACTAAAAAATCCCCCTGTCCACCAATTAACTCCACTTCTTCTTTTAATTCAGGTAGGCGGAATTTAATATTTTTTTCATTGATAACAATACTTTCATTCACTGCCTCTATTACTGATATAAATTCTCCCCCGGAATCAAGGTAGCCTAAATCAATTTCAGCCCCCAGGTAAAACTGCTCACCTGTAATGGTAATGATATTGCCCCCGAGACTACTGCCTCTTTCCGGACTGACATTAGTAATTTTAGGCTCGGAATAATAGTAAAAACCCCTTTTCCCTTCCTCGGCAGTCTCATCGTCGGGATCGGCCTCCATAATAGCCATATTACCGGTAGGACTAACTACCTTGACATCTTTCCAGCCTGGGGTTCCCGCCTTGGAGATTACCTCCATTCTTTTAAAATCGCTTCTGCGTTCATCTACCTCCGCCTCAACATCACCTATAAACACTTTACTGCCCGATGTCAGATAATCACCAGTTATAATAAAACGAGTGCCACCTGTTATAGGTCCTCTGGGGGAAAGCGGCTTATCTCCCTCATAAACAGCCTCAGTAACTGTGTAAATTTCCGGCTTAATATCCGGCGGATAAAACAAGATAGTTTCTT
>CAZCQT010000077.1:4072-7610 GCA_964500905.1 uncultured Moorellales bacterium | reverse complement strand
GAAAGCATCAAGGGCCAAGCTCTTCCACTTGGAGTCACCTAATCTGTTTTCGGCATGCTGGTGCTTGAGAGGCAGTAAAACTATAGCAGAACATGGTTTCTGGAAATTTGCATATTGATAATTTCATACTCCGATTCGAAGCAGGTACAGGAAGGAAGCACAATATCCGCAAAATCCACACTGCTATTATGAAAAGGATCAATGGCTACGACAAAATCGAGCTTTTTAACCCAATTACAGGTATCCTCAAAGCTAGCAAAGTGCTACTGCATAGGGTTACCCACATTGATTAAGATCTTCACATTATTAGCTTTTTGTGGAAAGTCGCCTGTTGTCATTTCTCTTTCAATGATTTCAAATTCTTCGGGCATACCCCACTCACCCAAATCCGCACCCCAAGAAGCAAAATGTCCTGTTTCCACTCCTACGCCGCCGCCAATTCGTCCTATATTGCCTGTTAAAGCCCCAAGAATAACACCGGCATGACCGACCACATCAGAATTACCCCATTTATCAGTTCCGCCCCAGCCGAAACCAAGAACGGCCGGTCCCCTTAAAGCATAATCCTCCGTCAAAGTCTTAATAGTTTGCTCAGGAATTTCAGTCAAATCGGCAGCCCACTTGGCAGTGTACTGCTTCTGCTGTTCCTTTAATGCAGAAAAAACTGTTTTGACTTTTACTCCGTTAGCCATAAACTCCCCTTCCAGCTTGGGCTTTACATTGCTACCGTTGGATGGTTGCAAGGAATTAGTAAGCTCATCCCAAACCAAAAAGGGATTTACATCTGCTTCCCCATTAGAATCATTTAAACGAAGTAATTTTTGATTATCTGAACGAATTAATAAAGGGGCAGTTGTATTTTTCAGAAGGTACTCCTCCTGGTACCAATGATTATCCAAAATGAGGTTAATCATTGCTAAGAGCAAGGCTAAATCAGTGCCCGGTTTAATCCCTATCCACTGATTAGCTTTTGCTGCCGTGGTGGTATAGATTGGATCAATAACAATAATTTTTGCCCCAGCTTCCTTTGCGTTAAAGAAAAACTGTGCATCGGTCAAGGAAGTTTCCAGATAGTTATTGCCCCAAAGTAAAATTGTTCTGGAATTAACCCAATCCGTGCTTTCATTGCATAATAAACCTTCCTCATCATAAGCACCCAAGGCCTCTTCCAAGCCATTGGCAAGTCCCTGGTCTATTCCGGCTTCTACGGCAGGTTGGGCACCAAGCAACATTGCCAAAAGCTCAAAAGGATATTCTATGCCGGTGGAATGGGCAATAAGAATGGACTCGCCACCATGCTTACTTTTTACTTCCTTTAGCTTTTCTGCTATTGTGTTTAGGGCTTCGTCCCAGGAAACAGGAACAAATTTGCCTTCTCCTCTTTCACCTGCACGTTTTAAAGGAGTTTGAATTCGATCAAGGCTATAAACCCGCTCCACTTCAGCTAAACCCTTTAAACAAATTAAAGAATACCTCTTATCCGGCCATTCATTTGGTTCAATTTTAGCCAGCTTTCCGTCCCTTGTGGTACATTTGAATGAGCAACGTCCGCCGCAATTTGGTGGGTGGTAGGTAAATGCTACATTTTCCTGGGCATCCTTCCCTGCTGATACCGGCCGCAACCATTTATCCTGAGTTAATAAACCGCCCGACAGCCCTAAAGCTGTTGCTCCCAGTGCACCCGCCTTAATAAAGTTCCGCCTGGAAATCTCCATCATAACTCTCCTCCTTTTTTCTTAAGCTTTTTCTGCATGTTTTCTGCCCCGTAAAAGGGATCACTTGATAACCCTCGGCTGTTGTACCCAGTGTCGGCTTAACTTAGGCCCTCTTGGGAAACAACCACAATACCTCCCTCCTGCTTTTTAAATTCCAAGCAAGATTTCGGGCTTGTGGGAACTTTCACCTTTGTGGTAAACTCTAAACATTCCACCCTTTTTTTGTATTTTTATTGCTTTGATTTTCATCCGCAGACTAAAAAAACCGGCAATTTTACTAAATTAACCCGGCAAATTTGAAGAAAGCCACAAAAAAATAATTCTTTTTATCTATTTTCCTATGATTTCAATCAACGCAAAAATTATTTAACATGGCTCGTGCATTAGAGCACAAGCATTGTCTTTAACCCTTGCTTTCCACTATCACAGCCTAACCTCATTACCTGATTGCGAGATTAACAAAGGTATCGTTGTAGGCGATATCTGGAAACCCCCCGGATAACCGACCTAAATCAGTTGGCTGTGCACTGACCAGACTGTTGATACTCTTGCCGTTTATGTCCACTCTGGCAGAGGTAATCAATAAGAGCTCAGGAAAATCTTCGTGAACCTTAGCTTTTAGAATTATTTCACCATGTTGATTGTATATAGTAATAAAATCCCCGGAGCAAATCCCTTTCCTTTTTGCCAAAGATCCCCCTAACAGGATTTCCGCATCTTCCTTTCCTTCAACCAGCCAAAGCATATTACCTAACTGAGAGTTAAAGGAATCAACTTGATTAATATTGATCAACCTATAAGGGTATCCAACAGGAGCAATTATTGGTGCGATCAAGCCGGGGATTTCAGGGCATTCCTGCTCCATTGCTTCGGGAACAATAAATCTGTACCTGTATTTATCCCTTGAATCGGATGCAGTGCTAAAGGAAGATATTTTTTGAGGGCCGTATTTTAATCTGCTGGCATTATTAGATCGAAGCCGCTCACCAATGAGGGCAACTGCGGAATCAAGCCATTCATCTAAACTGCGATCCACAGGAAAGGGGCAAACCCCGGGTGAATACCGATTAAGCACTCCGGCAAGATTTTGAGCAATTTCCAATTCGGACTTAGCCTCCCCCAAGGGCTTAATTGCTTGTTCATTTAATCCTACCCACTTATTCCAGCTCCCTGCAATAACATCTTTGGTTTCAAAAAGGGTAGTTGACGGCAGAAAAATATCACTGTGTTTGCCTGTTTCCGTCAGAAAATGATCAGTAGTTACAATTAAATTAATCTCATCAAATGCCCTTTTTAAAGGCTGCAGATCCACGGCTTGAACCAAAGGGTTGCTTTGAGTTATCCAAAGCAATTTCGGCAGTGACTCTAAATCATAGGATTCTTTAAGCTGTGCTGACGCCAGGTGATAAATTTTTCGATTTTGCAGCCTACCCTTATCCGGCCAGATACCCTTGAAGAAATAGTTAAGATCGATGGGTGCATATATACCCCCTCCGGATTCCCCTAAAATGCCGCCTGCCGCAGCCAAAGCGTGAATTCCGCGTATATTTTGACCGCTGTTACTATAACGTTGCAGCCCCTTTCCCAACCAAAATGCCACAGTTGAGCTGTTACAAATTTTATCCGCCAGAATACTGACTTCATCATTAGTTACCCCCGAAACCCCAGCCAATTTTTCAGGATCTTCTCCCAGCAGCCAATCACGAAAGCCCTCCCATCCCTTTGCCTTTTGGGTTAAAAAATAGTAGTCAACACCATTTTTATAGAGCAATTCACGCAAAACAGCCAATGCCAAAGCACCATCGCCACCTGGACGAACTAAA
>CAZCQT010000077.1:0-4062 GCA_964500905.1 uncultured Moorellales bacterium | reverse complement strand
TGCCCAACTGGCTGTCCGGGAGGGAAACACATCTATGCAAACGACTTGGCTTCCTTCTCTGCGTGCTCTTTGCAAAATTCTCATTTGGTGAATTGCGGTGGAGGCAGGATTAACTCCCCAGAGAACAATCAGATCTGCACCCTTCATTTCCTCGGGATCTCTGGGAATGCATTCCCCAAAATCTAATAGCTGTGCATCTTCCCCTGTGGCCCCAACATGATTGCTTTTAACTTGGGTGATTGGCCCAAGGGAAGATAACATATGTAGCATAGCTTGAGCAAGTACCCCGGTATTGCCTGTGCCACCATAATAAGTCAGTGGAAGAAAATTGCCCGCCTCTTTACGGATAGCCAAAATGCCCCCAGCAATTCTGTCTAAAGCTTCATCCCAAGTAATTCTCTTCCAATTACCGGAGCCTCTGGGGGCTTGTCGTAAAGGGTAAAGGATACGCTCGGGGTGATAGACATATTTCACATAGTTATAGCCTTTACAGCAAAGTGTTCCCACTGTATAAGTTTGCCAGGGATCACCCGAAACCTTAATTAAACGGCCGTCTTCCACATAAGCCATAAAGCTGCAAGTATCATAGCAATTTCGCGTACAGATGTGATGGGTAATCTGCAAAAACATCTCCCCCTTATCACCTTTAATTACCAATTAAACAGTATTCTATATTTGTTTGAATTTTCCTTTACCGTAAAAAAGAGTTACCCGGCCTTGCCCCAATCAGGGGCTAAGTGGAAGCACAAAAACTTACTGCCAGCTCCCCTTAGTTGTAAGGTTTTCCAGCAGTTTTCAGGTATAGCTTTAGGGTACTATAAACTAAATGAGAAAACAGACCACCTGAAAAGATGTAAAGTGAGAAGACGTTTTTAAGAAAATATCGATGACAAAACATTTAAAGAATAGGCCAATAGACCGAATTCAAAAAGGTTTTACTAGCAAAACCTTAGACAAATCAAACTTTGTATTTTTAAAAAGAGGATAACGCAAAGATCCACGGAATTTAAACTTTAATGAATAATAATCCTCGGATCTTTTGATTTATAAGGAGTGGCAACATGAATCTGTCCAAATCAGCAGATAAACGGCTATTTTCAACAATTGGATTTTCCCTGCTTTTTGCCTATCTCCTATCTTTTTTATTTGAAGGACAGGTTTTCTACAGCCTGCGGGATTATTACCAAATTAATAACTCTTTTTATGTGTTGCTAGCCATCACAATGCACCTTATGGGACTCTTTTCCTACGGGTTTTTAGTAAAATCACCTAAGAAAGCAAAAAACATTATGCTTAGCGGCATGGCAATTTCATTTGTTATCACCATTCCTTTCTTTTTTTCACCATCTTTTTTATGGACTTTGGGATTAATTATCGGTGGGTATGTCTCCGGTTGTGCAGTAGCCTCCTGGGGATATTTTCTTAAAGCTTTTACCCCAAAAAATCAAAGAATCAGGACCTGTGCAGATGTTTTAATTCTTTCCAATATAATCATGATTGCCGTTAATATTGTTGCCATTAACCTTTCCCCTCATTGGGGGCTGCTTTTTGCTTCTTTATGCCTTTTAGCCGGCATGATATTTATTTTTAATTTACCCATTAACATGGAAGAAAGCTGGGCCGACGATAAAAAGAATAAAACAAAAGGCAATATAAAAAAGTCATTGCTGCTGTTATATTTATTTATTTTTGTGATTACGATTAATTCCGGATTAATGTACCAGGTTATAAACCCTGCCTTTACACATTTAACAGGGTTAGTAAGCTGGTATTGGGCTTTGCCCTATATAACCGCTCTTATTATTGTCCGTAATTTGCCAACCGATTATAAACGCTCCAATTTGTTATACTTTGGTATGGCGATGATTATTGGGGCCTTTATCGGCTTTATGCTGCTGGGCAGAAATACTGCTGATTATATCGTTGTGGATACCCTAATGCTGGGGGCCTGCGGTATTTTTGATTTGTTTTGGTGGAGTATTATCGGTGAAATGCTAGATTATACAGAAAATCCGATTAAGATTTTCGGCATTGGCCTTTCAGCCAATGTGCTTGGCGTCCTGACCGGTGATGTTTTGGGAATATCAATAACATCAATGGCCTTATCCCCGGCAGAAATTGCTGTTATCGCTCTCACCGTCGTATGCATTACCCTTGTAATGCTACCCCCACTTAACCAACGCCTGATAGTGCTGCTTAAAAATCATGCCTATCTAACTGCTTATGATCATCTAAGTGAGATTGAACGGGAGGATGTTCTTCATAGTACTAAAACCTTGGAGGAGTTAACCCTTAGAGAAAAGGAAGTGCTCCAGCAGATTCTTTCGGGCAAATCAAATAGAGAAATTGCAGCTGCATTATTTGTTAGCGAGAACACTATCAAAACCCATGCCAGAAATATTTTTTCAAAATATGATGTCAACAGCCGTGCAGAGTTGATCAGCACCTTACTAAAAAACCAATCGACTAGGGATCACTGAAAAGGTGATCTTTTTTTGTATAGACCTTAATAAATCAAGCCTTTCATCCTTAAGGGTGAGAGGTTTTTTTCAATTTCACCCCTTAGGGTGATGCTTTTTATTAAAGATTTTAATAAGCTTTACTTGGAAGCATTTATCTGCAACCCACTCTTACTCCGAAAGGTGGTGTAGGACGCTGGAGGTATCTGCCCGGTGTCCCAAACCCGATGGAAGTGTTAAAAAAAATCCATTTCTTTTATCTGATAGTTTTTGGGATAAGCATTCCTTTTACAATCCTTTCAATCATTAAATCAGCGTACAGCATAACGCTAATCTTTGGATTTCTTAATATTACCCTGCTGATTCTATTAATCAGACAAAGTCATTTGCTTAATTATGCAACTCTTATTTTGGATAATCCAATCTTAACAGTATCCTCAGCTTTAATCATTTCACCGGAGGGCAAAGAGAAAATAAAATCGGAAGAGACGATTATATCCACCTTTGGCATTTTAATAGGCAACAAAATTTATAAGTGGGGTGCCGGGGGAATACATGGGCCAAGATTAAAGGAAATCAAAATTAATCCAACACATATCAGCCTTGCCTTTGGTGATGAAAATAGAAGCACAAAAATTCAGCTTTTACACGAAGTAACTAATAAGGAGGAGATAGTGAAGGTAAAGCAAAAACTATGGAACGAAATCGGTGTGGAGGCAATAATCAGCAACTGGGATTAACACTACAAAAATAAACCAAGGAGTGATAGTATGAGCAAATTTTGCACCAACTGCGGTGAAAAGCAAAATAAAGATGCAAGATTTTGCACTGTTTGCGGTGCAGGGCTCCCCCCCATTGTTAAAGAGATAAGTTCAGAAAAAGAGTCCAGCGGGACAACAAAAAAACCTTTCATAAGCAAAAGAAATGAAGGCCTGTCCCATACAGCCAACATAGCTGAAAAAGGGTTGGATAGTGCTGGAAAGACTGCTTTTTCTAAAATGAGAGCCTCTTCCGTTAAGGGTGAACTGGTCTTACCGATGGAATTAAATGTTTTACCAAAGGGATTGGTTAACGAAACACCTCTAACGGTGCTACTGGGCGGCCTGAAAGACTTGGCTGGGAACCTTAAGAATACGTTAAAAAATAGGCGTTTGCAAATTATGGTTTTGGTTTTAGTACTCCTTTGGTTATTCATAAATTTTATGCTGGCAGCCGGTAATTTTTCTCTACCCGTTAGACTGCTATCTTGGTTGACTGCCGCCCAAGGAAGTCTAATTGGGGGCAGCATAGGCAAAGGTCTATTGGCGGCTTTCTTGGCTCAAATAATTGTTAACCCAAAAACCCTCCAAGGCCTAAAAGGGGGCATTGGACAATTAACAGCTGTAATAAAGGGCGGGAAAGAGTCCTATGCCCCATTAATGCTGGGTATGGGCACTGCCCTTATTGTTTCTAATTTAATGATTTCATCCTCTTTGCAAAACAGCATGGTTCCCATCGCCGCTTTTGCCCTTTCCATCAAGGCCCTAAACGGTAACGGCTACCTGCGGCGGTTTGTTCAAGCTTTACCCTTAAAATCCGGCACCGCAAATACCACCTTTATAAT
>CAZCQT010000076.1:0-7630 GCA_964500905.1 uncultured Moorellales bacterium | reverse complement strand
CCCTGAAGGTTTGCGTTTTACCAAGGATGGTTCTTTCAATATTGACGGGGAAGGCTACTTGGTTTCCAAGGATGGAAACTATGTTTTGGGCTATCAAGGTCTGATTAATGTAGAGGGTTTGGATTTTAGTTTTACCCAAGAAGGAGTACTGGTCACCGAGGATGGCTGGGAAGTAGACAGGCTGTTGCTGGCTGACTTCGACGATTGGCAAAGACTTGAAAAGGCAGGGGATAATATGTTTTATGCTCCTGATGATTTGCAAATTCAACCTGCCACTAGCTTTCAACTGAGACCCGGCTTCTTGGAAAAACCAAATTTAAATCTGGTCAAAGAAATTGTTGATTTAATCACTATTACCAGGATTTATGAAGCCAACCAAAAAGCAATTCAGGCCCAGGATGAAATTTTAGGGAAAAGTGTAAACGAACTGGGTGCTGTTAGATAAGGAGGTGGAGTAGAATGCTGCGAGCAATTAACAGCAGTGCAGCTGGAATCAATGCACATGCCAAAAAAGTGGATGTAATTGCACATAATATAGCAAATATTAATACAACTGGCTATAAAAAACAGGTGGTTTCTTTCTCGGAATTATACTACAAGCAAACTGCCGGGCCGGGGGTTCCTGTAACCGGTGCTCCTGCAAACAATAGCCCTATTCTTGAGGGAAGTGGAGTTAAGGTTGCGGGAACAGAGAAGGATTTTGAACAAGGCCCTTTAGTGCAAACAGGTAGAGTCATGGATTTTGCTATACAGGGTAAAGGTTTTTTTGAAGTAATGCTTCCCACAGGTGAACTGGCCTACACCCGTGATGGTATTTTTAATATAGATGAGAATGGTTGGTTAACTACTTCTCAGGGCTATCGGTTAACAGCTTCGGTAGAGGCGGGAGAAGGATATCAAGAGATAAAAATTAGTGTGTCGGGGGAGGTAACCGGTAAAAGCCCCGAGGGTGAGATTGACGATTTAGGATCCTTGTTTTTAGTCCACTTTACCAATCCGGAAGGGCTGGAGGCAATAGGTGAAAATTTGTTTGTCGCCACTGAGGCTAGTGGTGAGATCTGGGAGGCTGCACCGGGGGAGGAAGGACTAGGACAAATCCGCCAAGGGTTTTTGGAGAGCTCTAATGTGTTTCTTGCAGAGGAGATTACTAGCTTAATTGAGGCACAAAGAGCCTATCAGTTGAATTCTAGGGCCTTGCAAGCAGCGGATGAAATGTGGGGAATGGCGAATAATTTAAAAAGGTAAGAAGAAACCTCCCCAGATGATGGTCCTTAAATAGTTCTTTAAGTTTAAACGCTAGAAATAAAAATCAGTAGGGATTTTGTGAAGGGGATTGCGGAGGATATTGGTTATGGCAGTGGAACGTTCTAATAATGATTTAAAAGTTGGTATAGCTGACTGGAAGGTAGCTAGGGTACCACAACAAATTATTACCTTGGGCCTAGGTTCATGCGTCGGGATTGCATTATTTGATCAGTACTCACGTGTAGGTGGCCTTGCACACATAATGCTACCCGATAGTACACAGTTTCAGCGAAATGAAAACAGGGCTAAATATGCTGATACCGCTCTTCCTGATATGCTGGAAGAGATGCTAAAATTTGGGGCACGACGCAGCTCCATTGCAGCAAAAATCGCGGGCGGGGCCCAAATGTTTAATTTTGGCGATAAAAATGTAACCACTTTAAATATTGGCGAGCGTAATGTGGAAGCAACGAAAAAAGTGTTGGAAGAAATGAAAATACGTCTGTTGGCAGAGGACACTAGACAAAACTATGGGCGAACGATGATTTTTAATTTAACAGATGGTGATGTATATATCCGCACAATTGGAAAATCACTGATTACTTTATGATAGGGCGAATGGGATTATGGAATTTTTAGAGTTTCAAAAAAAAATACACAAGCAATTTGGGTTAAATTTGGAAGGTTACAAGGAAAAACAGTTAAAACGACGAATAATAAGTCTTATGCAGAGTCAAGGGGTGGACGATTTTGCCACATACTTTAGTGTGTTGGTAAAAAATGAGGATCAACTCCACAAGTTTCTAGACAAAATAACCATCAACGTGTCCGAGTTTTTTCGTAACCCGGAAATTTTTAAAGCTTTGGAAACAAAAATGCTTCCGGAGATTTTAAAAAATAAGCCCGGGTTAAAAATCTGGAGTGCAGCCTGTTCAAATGGTTCCGAACCATATTCGCTTGCAATTATTCTGGAGGAGTTGGCACCGGGGATAAAACATCAAATTGACGCCACAGATATAGACAAGATGATTTTAGAAACTGCAAAAAAGGGTCACTACGAGGAACGGTTCTTGAAAAATGTTTCCTCGGAGCGTTTAAAAAAATTCTTTATTCCTGAGGGAAAAGGCTTTGTTCTGAAGGATGAAATAAAAAACAGGGTGCAGTTTAAACATCATGATCTTCTACTGGACAATTATGGCAGGGGCTATGACTTAATTGTTTGTCGCAATGTAACAATTTATTTTACTAATGAAGCTCAAGATTTATTATATCGTAAATTTTGGCAGGCTCTTAACCCTGGCGGTTACCTTTTTATCGGGGCGACTGAAAATATGCTAAGGTATCGGGAGCTTAATTACGAAAAATCAATGCCTTGGTTTTACAGAAGACCTTTAAATTAAGCAAGTCAGCAGTAAATTCAAAAAACACTAATTAAAGGAGAACAGGCATGAGCAATTGGGATAATATTAGTGCTTTCCAACTGGATGTGTTAAAAGAAATAGGTAATGTAGGGGCAGGAGGGGCAGCATCTGCATTAGCAACCCTATTAAACAAAAAAGTAGATATGGCGGTGCCCAAAGCAGGTGTTATGAATTTTGATGAGATTTTTAAGCTGATTGGCGATGAAGAAAAGATCATTTCTTGCACAAATTTTAATGTAACAGGCGATGCCCCGAGTAAAATTCTGTTTATTTTAGATGAGCCGGGCACTTACCAATTGGCAGACATGCTACTCGGCCGTCCCATAGGTGAAACCAGGGAACTGGATCAAATAAGTATTTCTACTATAAAAGAAGTAGGAAACATTTTAACTGGTTCCTTTATAACCTCTTTTTCTGAATTTACCAGGCTAGATTTTGTTGGTTCTGTGCCTGCTTTTGCTTTCGATATGTTGGGAGCTGTTTTGAGTGCAGCCTTTTTCGAGGCGGGTTACTTCGATGATAGGGTGCTGATTATAGAAACTACTTTTTTTGAGGAGGATGTTGCCATTAACGGTCATTTCTTCTTGGTTCCATCATCTGGATCCCTGGAAGTAATTTTTAATTCTTTGGGGCTAAATGTTTAGGGGGTGTAATATTGGGTAATAGAATTTTGATTGTAGATGATGCTGCTTTTATGAGAATGATGATTAAGGATATTTTGTCCAAAAACGGCTTTGAGGTTGTTGGAGAAGCAGAAAATGGTGCTGTTGCTGTTAATTTATTTAAGGAACATAAGCCGGATTTAGTAACAATGGATATAACCATGCCTGAAATGGATGGAATTACTGCCGTTAAAAAAATTAAAGAAACGGATCCCTCAGCTAGGATAATTATGTGCAGTGCCATGGGTCAGCAAATGATGGTCATGGAAGCAATACAGGCGGGGGCAAGGGATTTTATAGTAAAGCCTTTTCAGCAAGAAAGGGTTGTTCAAGCCGTAAAAAAAGCATTAGATCAAGCCTAGAGGCGATATGTATGTCGAAGATCAAAAGAAAGGCGGCGAGCTAAATGGCACAAGAAGTTTTGTCCCAATCAGAAATTGATATGTTACTCAATGCTCTAACCGCGGGAGAAATTGATACCGAAGAAATTAAGCGTGAAGCTCAGGAAGTAAAAACAAAGATTTATGATTTTCGTCGGCCAAATAAATTTTCCAAGGATCATATGAGAACTATTCACATGATTCACGAAAATTTTGCTCGTTTGATTTCAAACTTCTTGTCAGCATACCTCAGAACGAATATTGAGGTTAAAATTGCTTCTGTTGATCAGATTACCTTTGAGGACTTTATCGTTTCCATACCTTCACCAACCGTGATGACTATCTTTAACATGAAACCTTTAATGGGTTCGGCGGTTCTGGAAACAAACCCGGCTTTCACTTTCCCCATCATTGATTTACTTTTCGGGGGACCGGGGGAAATGCCTAAAAAATCAAGAGAAATAACTGATATAGAAGCAAATGTGCTAAAAAATATTTACGGTAAAATGTTGGAGAATTTAACATATGTTTGGTCCGAGGTAAATGAGATTACAACAGCCATTCAGGGGCTGGAAACTAATCCGCAAATGAACAGAGTCATCTCACCTAATGAGATTGTAGCTGTAATAACCTTTATGACAACTGTTGGTGATTACGAGGGAATGATCAATTTATGTCTCCCGTATCTAATGTTGGAGCCCATTACCTTAAAGCTTTCCTCACGCTATTGGTTTTCTTCTCCGGAAAAAGGGCAGAAGGATCAAAGGCAAACTGTAATGGAATCCTTAGAGCAAACACCCATTGGTCTTACTGCAATCGGAGGAGAAACAGAGCTGACAATAAAAGAGTTTCTTGCCTTGCAGCTTGGGGATGTATTAACTCTTGACAATAAGATAGCCGATGATTTGATTCTACTTGTGGAAGATAAGCCCAAATATACAGTTCAACCAGGTATTTATGAACGTAAAATGGCTGTTCAGATTACCGGCTACTGGGAAAGAGGCGAAAAGACTTATGAATGATTTTTTATCTCAAGAGGAGATTAATGCATTATTACAGGGAACCTTGGATGAAAAAGAGCCTGAACTGGCAACGGAAAAGGCTTCCCCTATGGAAAGTGAGGAGCATTTGGATTTAATTGAAATAGATGCTTTGGGGGAAATAGGCAATATCTCTATGGGAAGTGCTGCAACCGCACTATCTCAGTTGTTGAATCAAAGGGTAAATATTACCACCCCTAAGGTGGAGATCATGTCACCAATGGACTTGTTGGCTACCTTTAACGCCCCTTTTATGCTAATAGAGGTAGGATTTGTTGACGGCTTGGAAGGCAGTAATTTGCTAGTTTTAAAGGTCACTGATGCCATGATTATTGCTGACTTAATGATGGGGGGGGATGGCAGTAATGTGGTTGAGGCTGTAACAGAGATCCATGCCAGTGCTGTTTCAGAAGCCATGAATCAGATGATGGGTTCGGCAGCAACTTCCATGTCCAGCCTTTTTAATACCAAAGTTGTTATCTCCACCCCAACTATTCAATCAGTAAACACCCCGGGGGAGGCGGATTTTCCTTGGCTTTTAAATGATCCCGTGGTGGTGGTTTCTTTCAGGATGGAAATCAGCAATTTAATAGACAGTACCTTGATACAGGTCATGCCTGCTCATATTGCCAAAACAGAGACAGCCATGTTAATGGGTACAGCCTTGCCCGCTGCATTTGATGATAAAAAACAAGAAGCATCAAGTACTTCTGCTGTGGAAATCAGTCCACAGGTGTCATTGAAACCGGAGGCTTCAGGCGGCCAAGGTCAAAAAAACAATGGTTCGGTTGAGCCAAATTTGGAATACATATCAACTTTAGAGGGTACTCAACCTAGAAATCTTGATTTAATTTTAGATGTACCTTTAAGAGTATCCGTGGTTTTAGGTAAAACAAAAAGGCCAATTAAAGAAGTGTTGGGATTTAACTTGGGAAGCATTGTGGAATTAGATAAGCTGGCCAGGGAACCGGTAGATATTTTGGTAAATGGAAAAATTATTGCCAAAGGGGAAGTGGTCGTTGTTAACGAAAATTTTGGCATTAAAATCACCAACATCGAAAGCCCCGCAACACGGATTACTAATTTAGGTAAGTAAATATCAGTGTTAACGGGGCCAGTGTACTTGAGTACGAACCTCGTAATATATTGATTTTAATTTTTTTAAAGTAATTTTATTAGCATAATCCGGTATAGCAACGAAAAAATACGGCTAAAGAAGCCAGGGGAGGTAAAAAGGTGAAAATAGGTCTTAAGTGGAAGATGATGTTTACTTTTTCAATTGTAACCTTAGTCGTATGGGTGGCTACGATTGGCTACACATTCCCTACTGTAGGGATATTGTTGAAAGAGGCCGCACAGCATGGCAATGCAGACCAGGCTTTTGGTATTTTTCAAAGAAACATTATAGTGGCAGGCACCGGGGGCACCCTTTTTTCAATTTTCGTAGGCTATGTAATGGCTCTTATTATTCTGAAACCTATGGACAGCGTCAGCACCGCTATGCGGGGAGCCGCCAAAGGGGATTTAAAAGTAGAGGCGGAATGCTCCACTAAAGATGAATTAATGGTGTTGGCTTGTGGCTTTAATGAATTAATCAATAGCTTTAGGGAATATACCTTGAAAATTAAAACCATTTCTGATGAAGTGGCTGAAATGGCTGCCGGTCTAAGCCGTAATGTACGTGATGCATCCCTTTCTACTGATCAAATTGCCGATACCATCCAGAATGTAGCTACCGGCATGGATGAACAATCAAGAAGTATCAGAAACACCTCACAAACCGTCGGAGAAATGTCTGATCTGATTAAGCAGGTGGCCAGTAGCTCCTTCGCTGTTTCGGAATTATCCCAAACTACCTCTGAAATCGCAGTTCAAGGGGGCAGAGCCATTGATGAATCTATTTCCCAAATGAGTACCATTAGTGATACGGTTAATAATTCCGCTAAATCAGTGCAGCTATTGGGTGAACGCTCTGAGGAAATTGGGCAAATTGTAGAGACTATTACCAATATTGCCGAGCAAACTAACCTATTAGCTTTAAATGCTGCCATTGAAGCGGCTCGGGCGGGAGAGCAGGGCAGGGGGTTTGCAGTTGTTGCGGAAGAAGTCAGAAAGCTGGCGGAGCAATCCGCGATGGCTGCTCATCAAATCTCCGAATTAATTCAACTTATTCAAGGCGAAACTAAGTTGGCGGTAGATTCCATGAATCGGGGCACCAATGAGGTAGGTAATGGCATTGAGGTTGTAACAAATGCAGGACAAGCCTTCAGTAAAATTATTAACAGCATTCAAGAATTGGCAACACAAATAGGACAGGTTTCTGTTGCCAGCCAGCAAACAGTGATTGCCGGTGAGCAGGTAGTAGTATTAATGGAGCAAATTGAAGGAATTGCAGTAAATACTGCTGCCAGTACTCAAGAGGTGGCAGCAGCCATTGAAGAATTGGCTGCAAGCTTTGATGAGCACCAGACCTTATCGGATAGATTATCCGGCATGTCTGTGGATCTAAAAGAAATGGTTCAGGGGATGCGAGTGGACTAAAAATAACAATTTTGCCTGCTAAAAAGACCCCGAGGGGTCTTTTTTCGGGCAGCTACTTTTGGATAAAGCTTCTTTCCGCCAGTTCAATGGCTTTTCGAACAATGTTTCCGCATTGTCGGGAGGGGACAGCACCCCAACCTTCTGTGGCAACAATATGATCCACGCCCAATTCTTTGGCAATTTCCCAACGGAGGGCATCAGACATTATTTTAGCCACAAGAAAACCTCCTTTTTGGCTGCCTGTCATAGTTTATGTATTAATTAAAAATTTAAACAGGAATGTTTTTACCTAATTAGAATTAGGTAAAAAATAATATATCAGTTTTGTAAAATGTCGAATA
>CAZCQT010000075.1:0-7697 GCA_964500905.1 uncultured Moorellales bacterium | reverse complement strand
TTTTAATTTTAAGATTAGAATGATTTCAGTGGTAACAATTTACAATCAAACACATTAGTTGAGAATATTGCCAGGAAATAGATTCCACCTAAAATTAATCAGGAGCGTGGTAATGTGTCAAAGGAAAGCGATAAGAAAAAGGGTATAAGCTGGTTAAGACCTGGTATTTTTAGTCAGGATTCTGCTGAGGGTGAAACGGTAGCCACTGAAGAAGCAATAGTCGAAGATCAAGGGGCAAAAGCAAATAGGCCGCAGGCAGGTGAATCTAGGCCCCAGGTAAACTATTTTTCCAAGGAAGGACAAGACAAAATTGTATTGGACTTTATAGTGCCTTTAGAAAATATTCTCAAAGAAAGGCAGCTTTTGTTGTATAAAAGCAAAGGCTTGGAAGACCAATTACGGGTGGCCAATGATACCATTCAGCGTATCCAGCAGGACTTGGTCAACATGAGTAAGAATGTTCAAAAGAAATCTGCCGAAATAAAGGAATTGGAAAATAATTTAACGACAAAACAAATGAGTTATGACCAGCTTTTGGAAGATTATAAGGAGTTTCAGGCAAAATCCCATACAGAAAGTACAACCTTGTTAAATAAGTTGGATGCCGAAATTTCCAAATATAATAAGCTGAGTGAGGAAACAAAGGAAGCACAATATAAAAATCTTTTAAAAATTAGTGAACTGGAAGAAAAAATTAGAATTCTGGAAATTGATAATCAGCAATATATTGAGAATTACAAAAAAGCATTCTCTGAGAAAAACGATCTGTTAAAAACAATAAATGATTTTACTAAGCAAATGTCTTTCACTATTCAACCAACGACAAAAATTGACAAAGAGCAGGAATAAATACAAAAGTCAGGAGAGTTAAAGATGTCAGATTACATCAAGAAACTGATGGAATTAAGAGAAATTAAATATTTGGAAAGCGACTATTTCCTTGATATCAGGCTCTCCTATCAAAAAGAGGTAGATTTATTATGGAGGGTGGATCAATACACAGCAGAAAACTTAAAATCTGTCTTAAGCACCGCAGGAAATTTTCGATACAGAATTTCTTTTCTTGTACCTTTTGATCTCAACGAGCGACAAAGCGTGGGGCTCTTGGCACGGACATTTAGGGATACCAGTGAGGAGGTTTATTTTGCCTGTTCCAGGGAATACATAGAAAATTTAAAACTAATTAAGGATGCCAAAA
The DNA here is from genome assembly GCA_964500905.1 of uncultured Moorellales bacterium. Lineage (GTDB taxonomy): Bacteria > Bacillota > DULZ01 > DULZ01 > DULZ01 > JBBAFB01. Next base: position 6,499 of record CAZCQT010000075.1, on the reverse strand, counting down.
ATTTAAAAGCATTAGACAAAAAGACCTTTATTCTCGGAAAAATACCGGAAAATGATCAATTGCAAAAAATTCAATCGGGCAAAATAAATAACGGACTCGGCCAAGTGGGACCGGAGGAAAAGAAATTAAAGCTCCAATACAGACTGGTCACTATCCCAATGGCTTTTGTTGCGCTGTTATTTTTAACTTCCTTTAGCCACTTAGATAATAAGCAGCCCAGCAAAATTAAAGTAGCTTCAACGGAAATGGTCCAAATCGGATTTAATGCCCCCAGAGTCAACGAACCTGCCTTAAAAATTGTTGCCGACGGTGATATGATTAAGGAAGAAAAAACAGAGCAAGTTGCATGCATCGAACTAGATAAAACGGTCAATGCAGCCCTCCCCAAGGGAACGGTAGCACTTACCTTTGATGACGGACCTAGCAAGTATTCTAGAGAAATAGCAGATATTTTAGGAGATAATGAAGTAGGCGGAACCTTCTTCTATATAGGCTTGCATATGGAAAAATACCCCGAAAACATAGCCTATGTTCATTCAAAAGGTTTTTCTATAGGAAGCCATTCCATGAACCATGTGAACTTCTCAAAAATCTCCGGGGAAGCCTTAATGAACGAATTAAAAGCTTCCATGACACTGTTGGAAGAACAAACAGGAGCAAAGCATTATCTTTTGAGACCTCCTTTTGGTGCATATGATGAATCAACGGTAGATCTAGCGGAGAAAATGGATTACAAAATACTGCTGTGGAATAACGACCCTGAAGACTGGAAAACCAGAAATACAGAAAAAATTTTAAACCACATAAAAAACACATCGGTGGATGGTTCGGTAATCCTTTTACACGAACAGGAAGCAACAGTCAAGGCATTACCCGAAATAATAACCTATCTAAAAGGCCTTGGGCTGGAAATAGTTAATTTAAAATAGGGACCCAGTCCCTGTTTTAAACTCTTTTTCCCCCAACAGTTTTGTTTGTGTTTTAAAAGGAAACCAGGTATGGAAACCTTGGCTAGCTATTAGGATCCCCTAAATTTTACAAGCCGAATACCACTCCTTGGAGTGGTATTCGGCTTTGATTTTTTAAAACAAAGATTAAGTCTTGTCTTCGTCTATGCAACGAATATTCAAATTTCATTTCATTTGTGCCTTGATCCCTGAATTTCTTGCACCGCATGCTCAATACCATAAAAAGTCATCAATAAGAAACTTATTGGTATTGAAGCATAAACAAGAGAATAAGGAATTCCTAAAGCCGGTGTTATCTGCCCTTGAGATTTAACAAGCAATATAAACCCTCCGACGGTAGCAACGGCAGTTACACATATCTCTATATAAGTTACTGCTCTTCCTACCACATATTGCATCCTTTTTGGCATGTGCTGGCGAAAAAATTCAACTCCTATATGAGCGCGGTGCCTTTGAATTACACTAGCGCTAAACATACCTAAACTTACTAACATAAATCGCAAGCATTCTTCCGACCAGGTAAGGGCATTATTTAAGGCGTAGCGCCAAAATACGTGGGACCAAGAAATTACAACCATGACAACGCAAAGAATCACGCAAATTCCCAATGTAAATTTTTCTAAAAAATCACTAATTTGTTTTACAGGGCTTATTTCCATCTGGCATTACTCCCATCTTAAATATAATGCATCTAAACCTTTTGACACCTCACCTATCATAATAGCTCACGCAGATGTTTAGGCGTTTCACATGATACATTTAATCTCCTGTGGTAACTAGAGTTATCACGAACTAAGTTCATACAAGGATGTCACATAGAACCAAGCAAAAAGGGCTTTCTCTAATTTAGCGGCTGTCCCAATTAGCAGCTTCCCTGTAAATCTACCTAGATGTTAGTTACATCTTTGCGAACCTGTTCAATAGCCTCCAACCAAGCATCAATCCGTTCTTGATCAATCGCCTTCTTAACTTGTTCTATAACCGCTTTTTGTGAAGTAGATTTCAATTGCTCTTTTTCTTCGATGGTAAGATAATTAACTTGAACCCCTTTAGTTTCAAACTCCTCGACTAGGAAATCTTCCCTCTGCTTATTAACGAAACGAGAATAGTTTTGTCCTAGAATAATTGCACGGTGGATTAAAGCTTGATGTTCTTCTGACAAGCTATAAAACCATTTGGGGTTAACAAAAACTGTCATGGGATCATAAATATGACCAGTTAAAGACAGAAATCTTTGAACCTCAAACATATTTGCGGCGTACATGGCAGCCAAAGGATTCTCCTGTCCATCAACTACATTCTGCTGAAGTGCAAGAAAAGTATCTTGCCATGGTACTGGCGTGGGGTTAGCACCTAAGGCTTTAAAATTTTCCATATGCATAGGCGCTTCCATTGTACGGATTTTTAGACCTTTGAAATCTACGGGGTTTTTAATAGGTCGCACATTATTTGTGACGTGCCTAAAGCCATTTTCCATGAAGCCTAAACCCTTTAAGCCTACATTTTCGCCTGATCTAAGTAACGACTGTCCAACTGGCCCATCCATTACCATCCAAGCCGTTTCATAATCATCAAAAACAAAAGGAATGTCCAATAGCATAAACTGCTTGTTAAATGTTGTTACCGGGCCCGCTGATGCAGTAGCCATCTCAAGAGAGCCATTCTTTACCTGTTCCAAGGATTCACGTTCCCCCCCAAGCTGGGTTGCTGGATAGATTTTAACCTGAATTGCGCCGCCCGATTCTTCCTCTACAATTTTTTTAAACATTTCGAAACCTAAATGCTGAGGCACAGTTGTCGGATCGCAGTGCGATACACGAATTGTCACTTTCTCTGATAGTGTGCTTTTGGAAACCGGCCCTCCCTGTTGTTCATCTGAAGATTTATCAGTCAACGTGCCACAGCTGGCTAAAACAATCGCAATAATAAAAGATAGGACTACCACCAACCTTTTTTTCATTAAAAGCAACCTCCTTCACCTTAATAGTAGTTTCTGAATAAAGTTTTTTTAATCAACTCTGTACACATAAATAAATGTCTTCTTTAATGGTATATGGTTAAACTTAATTAACCTAAACAATTCAATAACCTACAAGCCGTGGCAAAAATAAGCAAAGCTGCGGAACATAGGTAACTATAAAAAGAAATGCCACACACACCAGATAGAAAGGTATAGTTTCTTTTACTAAAGCATCCATTGTAACCCCCGCCAACGGTGCAGTCACAAACAGGGAAATACCCACAGGTGGGGTTATAAGCCCAACTACTAGGTTGAAACATATTATTAACCCGATGTGTAAAGGATCAATTCCCATCTGTATGGCAATAGGAGCAATTATCGGCCCCCAAATTAAAACGGAAGGGTAATCATCCATAAAACATCCATTTATTAAAAGAAACACATTTAGGCCTAGCAGAAATACCCAGTTGGATACATTTGATAACAACGCAGCCACTTGAAATACAACCTGTTCGTTAGCAATGGCCCAGGAGGCAACTGTAGCTGCTCCTCCAAGCAATAGAACTATACCAGTGTTCCAAGCCGCTTCTTTAAAAATTCGCGGCAAATCAGACCACTTGATGGCTTTATAAACGAAAGTAGTGAGAATAAAGGAATACAGAGCTGCTATTGCTGAAGCTTCAGTTACAGTAAAAACGCTTCCGAAAATCCCACCTAGAATAATCACCGGTAAAAGGATAGTTGGCAGAGCTTTTTTAGTAAATTTCAATCTTTCAGACCACGTTGACTTTGAATAAGTCGGGTAATTACGTTTTCTAGCAATGAAATGAGCCACAACCATAAGCATCACACAAAGAAGAAGTGCGGGTATTACTGCTGCTAAAAATAAGCCTGTAATGGATGTGCTGCCCACGGCGAGACAATAGATAATCATCAACACACCGGGGGGCATAATAGGTCCTAGTACAGATCCAGCCACTGTTACCCCCCCTGCGTAGGCGGCACTATATCCTTCTTTTTTCATCATTGGGATCAAGAAAGAACCAATGGCAACAATTTGTGCAACAGCTATTCCAACAATAGAGCCCATAAAAAGACAGGTAGCAATACAAATTATACTCAAAGCGCCTCGAATATGGCCAAAAAGCGAATTTACCCAATCAATTAGCGTTTCCAAAAGAGGGCCTTCTGCCATAAAACGCCCTGTAAGTACAAAAAATGGCACGGCTAGCAAAGCGAAACTGTTCATTCCTTCGAACATCCGTTGAGTCAGTAGCGTAATTGGATAACCACTAAAACCCATATAAACCAAGCCGCTCGCTATAAGTCCAAATGATACAGGAACTCCTAAAATCAACAAGAGAAAAAAACTAATAACTAGCAATGCCAGACTCAAAATTCATTCTCCCCTTTGCAATACATTTTCTAATAACATTATCGTTCAAACAAAGCCACCTTACTAAATACTTCCATACCCATGGCAATAGGTTGGTATCGTCAATTATGCCTCGGGCACCCTACCCAATCCAGGCAATGGTTTTACCATTTTTCCTTAATATGTCACTACAAAACTGGAGTCCATTACCTCTTAATTTGCAAACCAATACGAAAAATCTTTTTAGAACAAATAATATTTTTAGGTATCCCTCGAAAAGAGCCAGTAAGGTATAAGATCCCTGCTAAAAATATCCTGAATGGTTTCTCTTCTTCTTACAACAGCTGTTTTCCCATTTGATACCATTACACATGCCGAACGCGGCATAGCATTTGATTGATTAGAATATGCCTCATTGTAAGCACCCATATCAAGCATTGCTACAATATCTCCCTTATTTACAGCAGGGATCTCCCTATCTCTTACTAGCACATCTTCGCCGTTACATAATTGGCCGCATATATCGGCATTTATTTTTTCTGCCACACTGGGGTTATTTGCTACAACCACATGATGATACACATCATGTGGATCATATGGGTCAGGCATTTCATTAATGCTTCCATCAACATATACCCAAGCCCGATTGGTTAACTCCACATCCTTTTTAATAGAACCCACTTTGGCTAAATACATCCCGGCACTTTCTACGCACCAGCGGCCTGGCTCTAGAAACAATTTAGGCAGGGGCAAGTTTAGTTTATTTGCGTTAGCCTTTATAGAGGATATTAATGTGTTTGCAACTGACTCAATAGCAGGCCCGCCTTTCCCAAACCTTTCGGTAACATAACCGCCTCCTATATTTAAGATCTCGGGTTCCCAGCCATGCCTTTCATTCATAATTGCAATATGCTCAAACATTTCATCAATTTCCTCTGTTAAAAATCCAGCGCGCCGAGGTATGCCAGCGTGATGCATTAGGCCCGCCATTTTTACAGTAGTAGAATTTTGTGCTATCTCGAGCGCATCATACACTGCTTTGGGCTCCATTCCGAATTTGCTTTCACGGGTCCATACTCCTATATCCCCACCCTGGGAACCAAAACGGGGATCCACATGTCTTTTACCATCAAGGGATTTCAATCCTAGTCGTATTCTCGGGCAAAAATTCACAACTTTATTTCGCTTTTCTGCGATTTTAACAATACTATAAAGTTCATCTAGGCTGTCTATATTAATTACAATACCAGCTTCCACCGCAGCCAAAAGTACGTCCTCAGGTTTGTTGCTCCCATTCATAACAATCTTGGCTGGATCCGCACCACCCATTAGAGCCGCATAAAGTTCACCACGCCCAAAAGCATCTCCCCCGGCACCTTCCTGGGATAATACCTTTCTCACTGCTAGTCCCCAATTTGCTTTCACTCCACAACATACAACTATTTCTTGTGGATATTTAGATTTAAATGCTTCATAAAATCTCCTATAATTATTTCTTAAAGTATTTTCTGAAATAACAAATAGAGGGGTGCCAAATTTTTCTGCCAATTCCACACAGTCAGCCCCGTCCACAGATAAATGTCCTTTAATATTTAACTCTAAATGCTTTGGTAAGGATTTCATTTTAATACCCCTTTCTTTTTTATTGATACGTTAGTAAATTAATGTTCCCTGTAGTACTGGTTTGCGGTAGTTGGTTAATATCTCCCCGCAATAAAACGAACTGTCGAGAAAAAACAACTTGAAACCACTTAAATAAATCCATATTTTTGTATTAATTCTTCGCCTGCTCCTTGCTCCATTTTGTAATAATGCTCGGGAGAGGGGAACCTATCTTCCTTAACTTCAGCAATATAACTACTAAACGCCTCAAACATATAGTTATTTAAGTTTGTATATCTCTTTACAAATTTGGGTACAAATGCCTCAAAATATCCTAGCATATCATGTGCAATCAGAAGCTGTCCATGACAATGTGGCCCTGCCCCGATACCGATTACTGGAATAGTTGCTCTTTTACTAATAACCATACCTACCTCTGGAGGCACAGCCTCCACTAACAGCGCCACAACTCCTGCGTCCTCTAAAGCTTTAGCATCGCTAATTAGATTTTCTGCTGCTTCTAGGCTACGGCCTTGGGACTTAAATCCACCTAGCATTGCAATGGATTGTGGTGTAAGGCCAATATGTCCCATA
>CAZCQT010000074.1:0-7701 GCA_964500905.1 uncultured Moorellales bacterium | reverse complement strand
TTTTGTTGTATTTAGGTACCGGTACCCAGGCCGAGCAGCGGTATGCAATAGCAACCGTCCCCAGTGCACTGTATTATCATAGGATAATGTTTATCCTTTAGCGAAAAATTGGAGCACATGGTTGCAAAACTGGAAGTGGCTATTTTTTGACGCTTGGCATTCTGGCTTGCCGTGTAATTGTATTCCGTAAAGCAAGTGTAACCATTGGCCACATCTTCAATGAAAATAACATGTCCGTTGCCATTTTCATTATCTCCTTAATAATTTGGTTGTTCGCGAGAATGTCGTATATTCCGGTATTAGGTTCTTTAAGTGTTACGCACCACTCAAAGAACGCCCTAAACATCTCTGCACTTTTGGACAAGTCTATTAAATAAAAAATCATAATAAGCACCTAGAGGCACCCAAAAACCCAACCTTCCAATCCAATAATATCATCTAAGGTTGTAGACTCTACTATTCAATTGTATTATTATTAAACTAAAGGAGGGGTTTAATGGTACTTATGGTAATTGCCGGATTGCCGGATAATGACAAGGATTTTATGCTGAACTTCTATAAGGAATATTATGGTCTGGTGCGAAAGACTATTTATAATATCACTCACGATATGAACATTTTGGAGGATCTAATTAATGATACTTTTTTAAAATTAATTAAAAATATACCTACCCTACGTACACTAGAAAGTCACAGTGCAGCTACCTATGTTGTTTATACCGCTAGAAGCGTAGCCATCAACTATATAGAGAGAAGGAAAGTTCAGAATAAACATATTTTTTATGGGAATGACGCAGATGTGGCCGAAAGAATTCCAGGAGTAGGGGATACTTTTGTAGACAGAATAATCCATCAGGAAGAATTGAAAGAACTGAGTAGTGCCATATTGAAACTTCCAGAAAAACAGAAGAATTTACTTTATTTTAAATACATATTAGAAATGGATGATCAAAGAATAGCTGAAATTTTCGGTATAGCTCCTAATAGCGTCAGGCAATATTTAACTAGGGCCCGCAGAAACGCTAAGCAGATTATGGTAAAGGAGATGAATGAGAATGCCGAATAAGGATACCAAACCCCATAGAGAAAAACTGTTGGAAGAATATGAAGATAGCTTGTTTAAGCTGGCCATGTATGATCTAGCAGCTGAAGAAGGGAAACTTCTTTTAGAGGAAAATAAAAAGCTTAAAAATGATCCCGATTTCCAACCTGGTGAAGCGGCATACCAAAAATTTGCCGAACAACTGGACATTCATTTAAAGAAAAAGGAGGCTCATACCACAAGACGGAACAGACCCAAATTATTGAGCAAATTTGCTATAGCGGCTTCTATTGCAGTTCTTCTTTTATTTACCACAGTTGCAAGTGTAGAAGCGGTGAGGCTTAGGGTACTTAATTTTCTTGTGGATGTTCGTCAGGAATATACATCCTTTTCCCTAAAAGAGAGCGAAAACAATTCCTATAGTGAAACCCCTATAGTAAATTGGAGTAAATCCTATGTTCCAACCTACATACCGGATGGGTATGAAGTAAGTAGCACTACTTACAATGAACAGGTGAAAAAGATAATATTCAAGGATCAGGAGGGTTCGTTAATTATTTATACCCTCTTAAATGAAGCTACCAACCCCGGAGTTGATACGGAAAATGCTTCTCTTTTAAAAACCATCAATATCAATGGGCATGAGGGAACACTTATCATAAAAAATTCAATTGTTACAATCGTTTGGGTAATCGATGGTAATTTGTTTGTCCTACAGACAGAGACAAGTGAAGATACGGCGATAAAAATAGCTGAAGGAGTAAAATATATAGATTAAGCAGTTAAAAAATTGTTGCAAATGACCAGCGTTCTTGTCTTTAGTTGTTGAGAAAATTTATTTAAGGAGGCTTTATTTTATGAAAAAATTTATCTGTATGCTCCTCGTTTTCTTAATTGCTGCTTTCTTTATCACACCAGTTTATGCTGCTGATAAGGGGAATAGTTTGGGACCCCCGGAAATCGTTCCCCAATTCACCCACATATGGGTCTTAACCCCTGGTCTTGAGATCAACTCATCGGGAAAAGCCACCTGTATTGGTGATGTGACCATTTACGACGACACATTCACTATCGTTTTAACTGTTGAATTGCAAAAGCTTGGTAATAACAATTGGGACACAATTAAGACATGGACAAAATCAGGTATTGGGAAAAGCGGTGCATTAATAGTGGAATCCTACTATGTTGCTAAAGGTACTTATCGTGTAAGTGCTAATGCTAAAGTGTACAATACTTCCGGTACGCTATTAGAAAATCGATCTTTGTATTCTCGTACAGTAACATATTAAAATGGAAATCGTCTGAGAAAAATTGCCGAAAACCACCCTGAAATAAGAAATGAAGTTTGCTATGAAAAAGAATATAATTATATTCTTTCTATGTCTACTCCTAATACTAAGTACGACATGTGGAAAAGAGGGGAAAAAGGTATTGCAAGATGCGACTCCCAACCCAATCTAACTGAAGAAACCGTAAAAAATATTGAGGATACGGATACAACAAATGAAGAGATGTGTTATATAGATTGTGAAGAAAGGGGTATCATATGAAAAAAAAGCATTCTAAGATGATTTGTATCATCGCATTCGCAATTGTTCTTTCGCTGAGCGCTTGTACGGGAAATGCACCTCTCAACCCCACTACAACAGAACAAGGGGGGGCTTCTTCCGAAAACGCGGAAGGTACCCCCACAGGAACTGATACACATACCGCTATTGCAAAAGAGCTTTTCGAGAGAGCTGCAACGGAAATTATTAAGTTAGCTACTGAAGAGCCAGCAACAATAGTAAAGACAGTTTTGGGTGACAACGTTAAAATTCATAATGAATCAAAAAAAATCAGGGGCATAAACTATTTAAAAACATCTGAATCATATGAAAAACTCAAAAATTATTATTCAGATATTTTTATAGGTGATGCGCTTGACTGGATTCTATCGACAAAGTTTGCCAACGTTGATGGTGTGCTCTATTGTTCGGCAGTGGGGGGAGCTACCGGGTGGACAATAACAGATACTGAAGTGATCCTGTTAAGTCAAATCGACGAAAGATACGCATATGAAGCCACATTTAAAGAAGTCGAGTTTATGAAAGACCCAAGGGATGCAATAACTAAGCAATTTATTGTGGAAAAAATCGATAATACATACAGAATAGCAGAAATAGATTATGTGCCCGATCTACTTGACAACAAGTAAAGAAGTTCGCTCATTGGTTAGCAAAAAGTCAAGCACAAAGCCACCGAAGTTTCGGCGGCTTTGTGCACTATTAATATGTCCTGTTCTAACAGTTTGATAAGGCTTACACAAGAGTTTTGGGTGCGGACCTCTTGTGAACAAAATTATTAGTTAAAGTCGTTTTGGAAATTGTTGCGCCCCATCGAATCAGACAATTTACCCCTGTACCATTGCAGTCGCCATATGTTACAGTATCTCCATTCACAGCTGTGACAAAGATTGAGTGCTGGGTTGATGTAGTGTATCGCACTATATCACCCGCTTTTAGTGTGCTAAGAGATGAAGAAGATTTAGATGTGCTCCACCCATTAGCATCCGCCCTTGGGTTGAAGAGAGTAGAGTCAAAACCACATTTCTCGGCAAACCCCATACATTGGTACGAAAGAGCTGAAGATCCCGGAGGTGCGAATGCATTGCATGTCGCGGTACTGCTATGATCTGTGCAAGCAGAGTTTGTATAACTATTTTGATTGTTCTTAGTCATCCCCATGTGATTCCAGTATTTACCGCCGGGGAATTTGGCCTGAAGCGCAGACAGTGATAATGATGTTGGTGCAGATTCCGAAAGCTTCATATGTGGAAACCACGCACGTTTCTTTTGGCTAGAACCCGTGATATTGTATTCGATAATCGCGTAATCTCCAACCTTTGCTAAGACATTGTTACCGCTTAGAAACTTTACTGATTCCAACGCATCAAGAGAGCCGGCTTCTTTGTATGTCGTTCCAGGTCCTTGATATGTTTTTTCTCCGTTTTCGGTTGCGAGGATAGTATACCTCGTTGCAAGTGTGGGGTTGAATGTTGTTACGGTTCCACTAATGTTGGTAAGTGAAGAGATATATCCTCTTCGGACTGGAGATGAATTACTTACTTCAACATAGTACCATGTACCTTCCTGCCATAAAATGGTTACACTTCCACTACATGCGCCTTCAGAAGGATAAGTCGTTATGCTAGGGCCATAATACAAAGTTCCGTTCGCTGTTGCTGTTGCCATGATTGATCTCTCCTTAATAAGTTTTTTTATTTGACTTGCAAGTCTGACTATTAAAGAGAATTAATTTGCTTAAATGTAAACCTAAATAAGAAATTATTTTTTATTTTTTTCAGCAAGGTTGAGTTGAGAAAATATATTTTTAAATTTCTCAGGCAAAAGCAATCCTACCTTCCCAGCATTTTCGATTATGCTGATTCCTTCGTTAGCCAAATAAAAAACGATCAATATGCAATAGCAACTGTCCCCAGTGCATTGTAAAGGTGACAAACAAAGCATCCCTACACCATACCTTCACAATTAAAGCCACTATCATTTAATTGTGTTATTATTACGATAAGGGAGGGGTTTAACAGTACTTATGGTAATTGCTGAACTGCTGAACAGTTTATTTCAAATACATATTAGAAATGGATGATGACATAATAGCGGAAATTTTCGATACAGCTCCTAATAGCGTCAGGCAATATTTAACTAGGGCCCGCAGAAACGCTAAGCAGATTATGGTAAAGGAGATGAATGAGAATGCCGAATAAGGATACCAAACCCCATAGAGAAAAACTGTTGGAAGAATATGAAGATAGCTTGTTTAAGCTGGCCATGTATGATCTAGCAGCTGAAGAAGGGAAACTTCTTTTAGAGGAAAATAAAAAGCTTAAAAATGATCCCGATTTCCAACCTGGTGAAGCGGCATACCAAAAATTTGCCGAACAACTGGACATTCATTTAAAGAAAAAGGAGGCTCATACCACAAGACGGAACAGACCCAAATTATTGAGCAAATTTGCTATAGCGGCTTCTATTGCAGTTCTTCTTTTATTTACCACAGTTGCAAGTGTAGAAGCGGTGAGGCTTAGGGTACTTAATTTTCTTGTGGATGTTCGTCAGGAATATACATCCTTTTCCCTAAAAGAGAGCGAAAACAATTCCTATAGTGAAACCCCTGCAGTAAATTGGAGTAAATCCTATGTTCCTACATATATACCGGAGGGGTATGAAGTAAGCTCTATTTCCGATGGGAGTCTTTCGAAAATAATTGAATTTGTAAATTCACAAGGTTCGTTGATCACTTATATGGAGCTAAGCGAGGGCAACAAGATCCTGCTAGATACAGAGAATGCATCTGATTTTGAAACAATCAAAATCAACGAGCATGAAGGTAGTATGGTAATGAAAAATTTTTTAGTAACCATAATCTGGGCCATGGATGAACGAATGTTTTTAATCAGAGGGGAGGTAGAGAAAAATGCAGTTATAAAGATGGCTGAGGGTGTGAAATATGTAGATTAAAAAATATCTCAAGAAAGAAGAAACTTTGTTGCAAAAAGTCTCTATGGTTGTCTTTACCATTGAAAGACATTTTAAGGAGGTTTTTGTTTATGAAAAAATTCATTTTTCCTGCTTTTTATCAACTAAAAGCTGAGCCTTTTGACCTGCCTTTGCTTTTGAATTTGCATAGGTTGAACATTTTTTTAGTAAGAGGTGGTAAGCTTGATAAAACAAGTCGAGATAATTGGCGAAAAATCCTCTGTTTTAAATTTATGTAGACACTTAATCCCAAGTTTCTTGGCTATCTTTATTCTAGTCGGATGCTCGGGACAGGAAAAGTTGAGTCTGGATCTTGAAAATCGTGAATTGAAGGCTAGGGTTAACGAGCTAGAGATGATTATTGAAGGACAAAACGATCAAATAGAGCAATATAAAAAGGAATATGAGCTTCGCAACCTTTTGGATATCGAAGCACGGCGTTTTCTCTCGGCAATTAATTCGGGCGTGGTAGACGAAATCACAGGAGACTTATTAGGCGAAAATGTTATTGTTGAGGATGAAAAACTTATAATAACTTTTGAAGGCAAAACCTTTGACTTGCCCTTCTTTAAGAACAAGCTGGATTTCGAACGGGTCAGACAAAGGTTTTATCATTTGGATGAACAAGGAAGGTTTGTCACGGGCTATGAGATTTGTAGTCTTCCCGATGAAGGAGAAGAACGGGCTACGGGCGTGCTGAACTTTACATTTATTAAGGGATCGGGGCGGTTTGCTTGGGAACTTATCGGCATCGAAACAGATAGATAGGAGGAATGTGAACAAACCGGGGTGATATGGGGACGCTTTGTTTTCCACAATTAACCTATTCTTTTGAAGGCAACAGTAAAAATGTCCCCTATGTCCTTTGGAAGGAGAATTTCTATGAAAAAAACAGTTAGTCTAATTTTAGCGATTGTTTTAGCACTGACACTCGTCGCTTGTCAATCAAAAAACCCTGTGAAAACTAAAAATACACCCTCCAAAGAAAGCACAGACTTGTTTACGGAGAATGTCACAGATCCTCCTTTAGCAGAAACACGTGCACCGTCAGGGGAAGTCGAATATACAGTGGTCATACCCTTGGTATATGATTCCGCGGATTCGTTTCAAGAGGGCTTGGCGGTGGTTGGCATTGACGGCAAATATGGCATTATTGACAGAGATGGCAATAAGATCATACCGGCCATTTATGACGTCTTGCAGAATTTTGAGGATGGTTTGGCACCGGCAATGGAGGGCGACAAATGCGGTTACATTGACAAAATAGGGTACGAAGCTGTCCCTTTTATTTATGAATCAATGTATATTTTTTCAGAGGATACAGGCGGTGTATGCCTTAATGATAAATGGGGTTTCGTTGATAAAGAGGGGAAAGAGGTTATATCGTTCAAATATGACGATGTGCGTCCATTCTACGAAGGGATGGCGGCTGCCTCTATGGATGGAAAATGGGGATTTATTGACAAAGCGGGCAATGAAGTCGTACCGGTCATATACGATGATATGGGATACGCCTTTTATGAAGGGATGGCATGTGTAGGGCTTGATGGTAGATTTGGATTTGTTGATGTGACGGGTGAATTAGTCATTCCCATAAAATTTGATTCCATTTCTCGTTTTGAGGAAGGACTAGCAAAAGTCAGTATTGACGGCAAATATGGGCTTATTGACACGACTGGCAATGAAGTCATACCGCTGAAATATGAATATCTATGGGGATTTGCGGAGGGACTAGCCGCTGTAATGCTTGATGGCAAGTGGGGATATGTTGATAAAGCAGGAGATACGGTCTTGCCGCCCATATATTATAAAGCCGGTCCTTTTTTTGAGGGGCTGGCAGTCATAAGCGACAAGGAATATGGGGATCCGGACGGCAAATACGGATGTATTGATAAAAATGGAACAATTGTCATTCCTTTTGTCTACGACAGCATATTTAGTTTCAAGGAAGGTTATGCGTTAGTAGGAATTGGCGAAATTGGAAGCAGAAAATGGGGTTTCATCGACAAAACGGGTAAGGTGGTTGTACCGCTGGTCTATGATGCTGCCAGTTGGTTCAGCGAGGGATTGGCGGCTGTTATGCTGGAAGACAGGTGGGGTTACATAGCCATCAAAGACATG